>JAJDWM010000059.1 GCA_022825595.1 Bryobacterales bacterium
TCACAGGCGGGCAGCCCGAACCATGCTTTCCCGACTCACGCTGGCAGCGTGGCAGGTGCGCATGCTCACCTCAAAACGCGGCCCCAGAATGTTGTGGGGGGTGAGTCCTTACCGAAATAGCAGGCAGACCGGGGCGTCCACGCCGAATTCCAAACCGATCGGCGTCAGCGCTCCGCTATCCGGGTCAAGCGAGAAGACGACGACGTTGTCAGAACTCTGGTTCGCGGCCATCAGGAAGCGGCCAGTCCTGTCGAAAGAGAAGTTTCTCGGGTTGCTCCCTCCCGTTGAGACATGCCCCAAGCTCTCCAGGTGTCCGCTCTGGGAGTCGATCGCGAAGATGGCGATCGAGTCGTGTCCTCGGTTGGAGGCGTACACGAACTTTCCTGACGGATGTACGTATATCTCCGCGGTGGTGTTGCTCCCCGAGAAGCCGCTGGGAAGAGTGGTGACGGTCTGGATGACCTCCAGAACGCCGGCCTCGCCGTCCAGCGAGTAGACCGAGATCGTGGAACCTAATTCGTTCACGCCGTAAGCGAAGCGCCCAGAGGGATGCTGGGAAAAGTGTCTGGGACCGGATCCCGGCTCTACGGCTACATGGGCAGGATCCCCGGGCGAGAGCGTCGCGGCTTGAGGATCTGCGCGGTAGATCTTCACCTGATCAAGCCCTAGATCCGAGAAGAAGGCCAGCCGCCCATCAGCGGAGAAGTCTGCCGAGTGCGCGTGCGGCCCTTGCTGTCGCTCGTTCACGCTGCTGCCTGTGTGCTGGAAGAAGGACGCTGCGTTGCCTAGGCTGCCGTCCTCCCGGATTGGGAATGAGGCCACGCTGCCGCTCTTGTAGTTGGCGACGATCAGCATTCTTCCGGAGGGATCGACGCCCAGATGGCATGGCCAGCCTCCGCGCGAGGACACCTCGTTGAGCTTGGACAAGGACGCGCTGGCCGGTTCCAGTTCATACGCGACCACCGATCCGCTGCCGTCGGCGTCGTAGTCATCCGTTTCGCTGACCGCGTACAGGTAGAGTCCATTCGGGTGCAGGGCGAGAAACGAAGGATCGGAGATTTCCGCCACCAGCCCGATCGGCTCGACCGAGCCGTTCGTAGCATCGAAGCGGTAGGCGTAGATTCCGGCGCTGGTCTCGCGGGTGTAGGTGCCGACGTAGATCAGTTGCGAATTCGGGTCGGAATTGGGTGCCATGGGGCGATCGATCGAGCAGGCCGTCGCGAGGCCGACGAACAGGGCTATTTTGGCCGCGCACTGCACAGTACCCCGATCGTACATGCTTATCGCCGGACTCAGTGTCCCTGCCTCGACTGGCGATCCCTGTGCCGATTCGAATTCGCGTATTCCGGTGGGACGAGCAGCGTGCAGGCTGTCCGGCTGAGGCTGACGCGGGCCGGCAGGAAGCCGGCAATCTCACCGTCCACCTGAACCGGCACGGGCGACGGGCCGTCAGGAATGAGTCGCAGCTCGCGGCACCGCCGGAGGCGCACTCCCGGCCACAATTGGGGGCTGCGAAGGGCAGACGCGACCAAGTAGCTGCCGCACACCAGCCGACTGCTGCCAGTGACCTCGGATGCCTGGAAGTCTCCTGCCAAGAGGTGGGCGCCAGGTGTGAATACGAGGCGTCCGCCGTACATCCGGCTCTTTGACACCACCGCCAGACAGCAGGAACGGCCGGGTTGCGCATCTCGTTCGGAGATTACACGGAGCATGGGGAATCTTCGCAGGCACTGGCTCGCTCCTGAGATCCAGTAGGCCCCTTGACCAAGGCTGCGCTTGAGCCTTGCGGAGACGCGCATGGCGATAGCGGCGTCGAGGCCCGCGCCGCACATCAGCAGGAAGTATCGGCTCGTAGCCGTGCTCTCGAAATGGACTTGCCCCAAGCGCACGCTCCAAGGTCTCAGGCTGGGAAGCGCCGCGGCTGCCGCTACGGGCTGACGCGGAAGCCCGATCTCGTGGACCAGAACGTTCGCCGTGCCCCCAGGGAGGACGAGCAGGGCGGGGGACTCAGTTCCGGCCAAGGCTTGGACGGCCTCGTTCACCGTCCCGTCGCCGCTGAGGCATACGAGGAGATCGCATCCCCGGTCCGCCGCGTCGCGAGCAATCTGGCCGGCGTGTCCCGGCGAATCCGTCGCCAGCAGTTCAACAGAGCCCGCCGACCGCGCCAAGACGGCTTCGACCTCACTTGCGCGAGATTCCGGAGTGCGTCTCCCAGAGGCCGGGTTGAATATGCACACCGCTTTGTGAAACTGCACCGGACCTCATACTAGTACCAGCGACTGACTTGCACACGCCTGCCGGCAAGGTCGGTCCAATTCCCCTCACATCTCCGAATCGTCGCACTTGCCCGCGCGGTCGGAAGTTGGCGTCGGGCTGCTGATAGATCCTTGCAAATCATCCACCTTGTGAACGAATTGCAAGGATCTATGCGCGATGAGCTAGGGTTGCAATCCTTGATTCCCTTGGCTTCCAAGCAGCGATTGCGATTGTCGGACCAAGGAGAGTGCGTAACGCACCTCATCCGCCGAAGATCGCAGAGGAGGCACACTTTCTGGATCTGGACTTGGATTACCGCGCTGACCGCCGGAAGCTGCAGGAGCGTAGGCTGTTCCTCGAGCGATACCAGGACCATCTGGCAATGCCGGACGAGATCCACCGCGTGACGGATCTGTTCGGCGACCTCCGTGGCATCATGGACCGGCGCCGTAGGAGGAGGCTGGGTAACGGGCGGTTTCTAATCCTAGGCTCGGCCTAGGTCGACCCGCTACACCAGTCGGGAGAGTCGCTCGCGGGGAGGATTGCCTACGTCGACCTGTGTCCATCCGACACCCATAGAGTCAGTCACGAGGCGGACGCCCTCATGCGTCTCTGGGTCCGTGGCGGGTAGCCCGACAGTTTCCTTGCACCGTCGAACAGATCAGTCTGAAGGCCCGTGAGCACTACATCCGGACTTATCTGCAGCGTAACGTGGCGGAGTTCGGACCTCGCCCGCCGCCGACCGTGCTGGAGCGGCTGTGGACGATTCTGGCGTACAGCCAAGGAGAACTCGTCAATGCCTCGAAGCTCGCAAACTCAATTGGCACGAGCTTGCAGACCGTGACACGGGACATCGACGTGCCGGCCGATCTTCT
>JAJDWM010000694.1 GCA_022825595.1 Bryobacterales bacterium
CGGAGGCGATAAACCCACTCGTGCGGCTCAGGATGCTCCTCGCCGGTGCCAGGGCTATGCGCGCGGGCGGTGGGGCGGGGTCGCTCCCATGCTCGCCGACCGGTCCGGGCAGTGCTGCTCGGGCCATAGCCCGTCATTCTAAGGGGCGCCCGGGAAGAGGCCGCCCGGGCATCCCGTGCAGGCCAATCGGCGAAGCCTACGTTTGGTGTGGCGGACGCGGGTTCGACATTTTGCCCGGCGACGGGCCAGAATAAAGGTATCTACGCCAGATTGTAATGCCGACCCGCAAGCCCACCCCACCACCGACGCCAGCTGTGCCGAGACAGGATCTTGGAGGACTGGAGGAACGCGCCCAGGGTGAGTCGCTGAAGCAGATTCTGTCCAAGCCGGTGACCAAAGTGGCGATCGTGCTCGGACTTGCCGTCGTCGGCGTGACGATACTCCTTGAGCAGGATCCGACAACGCTCCGACTGGAGGTGCCTGAGGCGCGTTACGAATTGATGCGCAATGAGGGGCTCTCGGAGGGTGTGCCGATTGCGATTCGTATCGGGCAATTCATGGTGTTCCAGATCAACGACCCAATCTCGGGCGGACAAGGGGCCCAACGGGCAAAACAGGTCGTCGAGAACCTGACCGCCGCACTTGAGGAACTCGCGGAGGATCCTCCGCGGGTGATTACAATCGAGAGCTCCGCAGTGGGAGGAGATCCAGTCGTGGTTCAGAAGGAGTACTCGGACTCTGCCGAGTCCCTCGAGATCGTAACCGTCACCGACCAGGACCTGAGACTAGCGAAGACCGACGACTCCAAGCTGGTGGCCCGTCTGTGGGCGGAGCGGCTCACAGATACCATGCGGCTGCTGCTGTTCGGGCAGGCACCGGAATTTTCTCGCGACACGCCGTTCGGTGCAGCGCTCGACACGCTCTACGTCAATGCCGTCAATGCGGAAGGCTCAATGACGACTGCCACGCTGAACTCGGTGTTCGAGGAACTGCCGGTCGAGTTGCAGCTTGCGCTGACGGAGGAGCCTCCCGAGCCGCCGGTCGGGGGCGAACAGGCGAATGCGGACCTCGGGGACTGACCGCGCGCCGACCGCGCACATCAAACGCGCCGCACCGCTGTGATGATCCTCGAGGCTCGCAGCGCCGCACGGCCTCATCTGAGGTGCCTCGGTGACTGCGATGCCTACCAGCCCACAGACTCGGCGAGGCCGGGCGACGTGGCAGGCTGAACCTCGGCCAGTACACTGATCCACGGACCATGCGAAGAAACCACTGGCGATCCGCCACGACCCATCTCTCGAGGAGGGACCTGCTGGGGTTGCCTGCCTTGGCGACGATGGCTGGCCTGCAAGGCAGGCTCCAGGCAGCTACGCAGAAGGCAAGGGCTCTGAATCTGGAGATAACCGACGTCAAGTCCTGGATCGTGAACCACTCCCGCAGCAAGAATTACGTCTTCTGCAAGATCTACACGAACCAAGGAATTGTTGGGGTCGGAGAGGGATCGGTGACGTCGAAGGCGGCCACCATGAAGGCCGCGATCGACGAGCATCACCGCTATCTGGTCGGGCGGGACCCGACGGACATCGAGATGCACTGGCAGGCGATGTACCGGTGGCCACGTTGGCGAGGAGGTCCGATCCTGAATTCCGCAATCAGCGCGGTCGAGATCGCGCTCTGGGACATCCTCGGCCAAGCGGTCGATCAACCGATCTATCAGCTGATCGGCGGCAAGGCGCGCGAGCGCGTCCAGATGTACGTGCACCCGGGAGGGGGTCCAAGCCCGCAGGCCTATGCCGAGCGCTGGGTTGCGGCTCGGGAGGCCGGCTGGACTGCGGGCAAGGGAGGTTTCCTGACGACCCACGATGACGTGATCGAGCCAGTGCGTTCCGTGAGCGGGGGCATCGCCAACCTGCGCGCAGTCCGCGAGGCTGTCGGAGACTCGTTCGCGATCTGCATTGACGTGCACGGGAAGGCCACTCCCACCATGGCCAGCTCGTTCTGCCGACAAGCCGAGCCGCTGAACCCGTATTTTGTCGAGGAGGCCACGCAGATCGAAGACTTGGACGAGCTTGCGCGGTTGCGCGCGATGACGACGATTCCGCTGGCGACAGGGGAGCGACTGTTCACGAAGTACGGCTTTTCCCAGATCTGCCACCGTCACCTTGTCGACTACATCCAGCCCGACGTGGTGCACTGCGGCGGCATTCTGGAAATGAAGAAGATCGCGGCTATTGCCGAGGCCTACCGGATCGAGCTGTGCCCCCACAACCCCCAGAGCGAAGTGTCGACGATGGCTTCGCTGCACGTCGACTTCTCAACGCCAAGCTTCGCGATCCAAGAAATCTCGTCCGGGCAGCGCGACCAGTTCTGGGAGGACTTCTTCCTTGGGGGCGGGCCACAGTACGAGGATGGTTTTGCATTCCCCCCGGATGGAGCGGGACTGGGCGTAACGTTTGACGAGACGTTGGCTGAGCGGCGGCCGTACGTTCCAGTGACTCGCCAGCAACTTCGATTCCCGGACGGGGGCGTCGCGGACCACTGAGGCCGAGACCCCCGCTCTTCTCAACACCTGAGGAGGACCGCGAGGCGATAGGGACCATGGACGTACGCATGCCGTGCGCACGCTTCGAGGCAAGAGTGGGGGAGCGCTTGGCCTGCTCGGCCAAGTCGGCTACCTCGTGGTCGCAGCCGAGACAGGCGAGGAGCGGCCTGCGAGGGCGGATGATCTGGTAGTGACTGTGCCAAGTGAGCGTGGCTTCCGGGCGCGAACGGTGCATTCTTGGCGACTCCCGTGAGCGCTGCCAAGAGACTCCCATGGGCCGGGAGCGGCATAACGCTTCAAACGTTCACAGCCGGGCTGCCATGCCTAGACCGTGGCCGCATCAGAGTCATCACAGAGCGCACTGGCCCCCTCCCCTAGTTGGCCAACGGCGTCTGCATCCACCAGTCCCTCACCCACAAGGCGCTATAGGCAGGACGCACTCACGTGAAATGGCTGGAACTCGGTCATTGGAGACCGTAGGCAGAAGAGACTCCAAGCCACACTTGCCGCATCGGCTACAGCACGCTCAGTCAACCGTGTCTGGGGCGCTCAGAGTTCCACTGCCGAGTTCGCAATCCCAACAGCGGTTCTCGCCGCGAACAGCTGAGTCCGAATAAGCCTCAGATGCCGGACCCTAGGGAAGTCGGCACTGGCCAGCCTCCATCCTCAGGCTTGTGCAATAAGTGTCACGAAAACCAGTGTTGAGACCATTCTCGTATGGGAACGGTAGGCCGACCGTTTAGCGGGTATGCCGGGTGCGGCTGGCCGTTCTTGCCAAGAAAGCCCGCTGTGCGAGCGCTAGTTCCGAAAGGCGCATTGCGCTACACAGCGTATAGACTAAACCAGCTCCGAGCGGGACCGAGATGAGCAGGGCTCCGGCGCGGCCCAAGAAAGTCCCCTCTCCGATCCAACCCTCCACGGCTCCGGCGCAAGCCCAGCAGCAGACCCCCATAGCGGCGGACGCTACGCATATTCGGAGTGCCGCGTACGCCAAGCGGCGACCTTGAATGCCCCCGATCTTCGACCGCATGAAGCCGGCAAGCAGGACGAAATTCAGGGTGGCCACTACTGAAGTCGACAGCGCCAGCGCCCAGTGCCCGAGACCCAGCCTGTCGATGAGGACGTGGTTGAGCGCAAAGTTGATGGCGATCGACGAGACCGACACGCCCATGGGGATTCGGACGCTGTTGAGCGCGTAGAACGCGGGCGCGAGCACTTTCGTGGAGGCGTACCCGACCAGGCCGATGCAATAGAAGGCCAGCGCCAACGCTGTCTGCTCCGTGTCGTGGGGCAAGAACCGACCACGCTCATAGACGACGCCCACCATAGGCTGGCTCAGCACAAACAGGCCCACCGACGACGGGATCGTCAGCAGGAAAACCAGTCCCAGTGACCGCGCCAGTGTCTCCCGGAATTCGTCTACTCGACCGGCCCCCGCGTCCCTTGAGATGACAGGCAGCGTGGCCGAGGCTACCGCGACGCCGAACAGTCCCAGTGGAAGCTGCATGAAGCGGAACGCATACCCCAGCCACGAGACCGGGCCGTCAATGATCTGTCCGGCCGCGTCGGTGATCCTGGAGGCGAACACGCTGTTGACCATGACATTCACCTGAACCGCAGCCCCGCCGATGGCGGCCGGCCCCATCAGGCGCAGGATCTGCCGCACTCGCGGATCTCGCGGCGCAATCTCGGGTCGATAGCGTAGTCCAGTCTTCCGCAAGCTCGGAATCTGGCAGACGTACTGCACGATGCCGCCGAGCAGCGTTCCGAGAGCCATCCCCGTGATGGGCGCGATGCCGAGCGGTGGCCCGGCGACGAAGCCGAACAGCAGGCCCGCTCCTACGGAAGTCAGGTTGAAGAATGTGGACGAAAGGGCGGGAATGCCAAACTTGCCGTGGGAGTTGAGAACGCCCATAGCCTTGGCCGCCAGAACGATGAAGAGCAGGAATGGGGCCATGATCCGCGTCAGCAGCACGGTCAGCTCGAGCTTGCCCTCGATCTGGGCATAGCCGGGAAAGATACGACGAACCAAGGGCTCCGCAAGGAGGATTCCGGCGACACACAGCACGACGACAAAGGGCGCCAGCAGT
>JAJDWM010000565.1 GCA_022825595.1 Bryobacterales bacterium
TGTGCGGTTGGCTGGTGGACCGGTTCGGGCTGTCATGGCAGATCACGCCTGAGCCAGTCCTGCGGCTGATCAGCGCCGACGACGCGGCGGCCGCAAACCGCGCGCGCCAAGCCATGTTCCGCATGCGAAAGCTGAACATCTCGGCCGTAGAAGAAGCCTACCGGGGGGATTGAGCAAGTACTCGCGAAGGACCAGGCGAAACCTGAGCGAGCAATTCCCTTCACAGGGCCCACTTGGCCTTGAGTCAGGCTTGCTCCCCTCCGGTGTCGAAGCAGCGACGGACTCGGCGGGGCTTCCGGCAGCGCAGAAATGGGGCCCGAGCGTAGGTCCTGTGGGTGGTCCCCGACGGGCCCGAGCACGTAACCGTCGCCGCGGGACGCGGCCCAACAACCGCTCCCAGCCGCGACGGTTGGGGGTGCGCAATCCCGACGGGACGCATCACCAAGGTTGTCGGCCTAGCTGTAGGCCAACCTGACGGCGTTCTGATTCAACCACTGCAAGGACTCCCCTCGGCGCACGCATCCCCGGACAAAGACTGGAGCCACCTGGAACACCCCCTTAGCGGACCGAACCCTACTACACAGGAGTTCGCGGAGTCATGGACTGTGGACTGGTGGCCAGCAGGTTCGGCCGTTACTTCGATGTCCAACCGCTGCCATTGCAATCCGCCCTGTTGCGGCTGGCGTTGACCACTTGTCGATCGGATTTGCGTGAGTGATGCCCCAAGGGCTCCTAGGATGCCGACCAGCGCGGAAACTACTGGCGCCAGCCGGGTCGCTCGAGGCACTCCAGCGGAAGGGAAATGCCGGGATTTTAGTGTCCCCTTCCGCTCCCGGCGGGCGCGTTTGCAGCTTAGCACTCTCCCCGCGGGTCCGGATCCCGCAGATTCGCGAGGATCAGGACTTCGCTCTGCGTAACATCCAGGTCGAGATGGCCAAGCGCGCCGGGCGGATGGTGCAGCCTCAAGCCTCGCGACTACTCGGGGCTTTCGGCGTCCGCCTGCTGACCATCCTGGCTGGAAGACGCAACGTCGCCGGAAAGGGACCCGGCTGCCGGCACAGCTGCAGCAGGCTCCTCTATCGCAATTGGTTGTCTACGTATCAAGATCTCCGCACGGCCCAGCACGAACAATTGGACCATGACCATTGCGCCAATGCCTAACGCAGTGGCTAACAAGGCGATTCCCCAACGGGTCACCATCGTGAGTGTGCCCAATCGGTCATCGATCGATCGGTAGCGTCCCGCCAGCTCGCGGACATCACCCCGCAGACCGAATACGGCATCGCGTTGCGCCGTGATTTGACGGTCCAGACGATCAATCCTGCCCTCCAGACCCCCAATTCGGCGCTCCAAGTTTCCAACTTGGCCCTCCAAGCCCCTAATCCGGCGCTCCATACCCCGAATCCGTACGCTCTGTCTGTCAAGCCGGACGTTGTGCTGCTCTATACGCCTCTCGATCACTTTGAAGCCCGCACGCATCTCTCGTGCCAGATCATCGACAGCGACCTGAGTCCTCTCGACGAGCCTTCGAGACAACTCGCAAGCGCCCGGCGTTGCCATCTCATGGATGCTCCGGGTTGCTGCATAGGCCAAGCTGGCATCCGCTCCCGTGGCCAGAAACGCGTCGAAGATCGGCTTGGCACCCGACGGGACCAGCTCCCGCGACTCGCCAGCCGCGCCCTCGACTGAAGTGTCCATCGATAGTATCCTCCTATGGAATTTAGAGTGTACCATATGTCATGAGTCAATTCATATGGAAAGATGTGCGCTATTTATATTAAAGTAAGCCTATAATATGGAACCCTCATCCGCTAGTTCGGTACTTGCGAGCACATCACCAGCCACCAACCTCGACGGGCATTCTTCGGTCTTCCGCTGTCCTGCCCCACGATGATCGTCCGCCGCGAGTGCGACCTCAAGGAGACGCGGTGCGCCAACCCGTGCCGGCTCGACACGCGAGCAAGCGCTTTTTTCGCCACGGTCACCGCCAGACCGAGGTTGCGCCCGCGGTTGCTTGAGCCGGTCGGTTCACAACCCAGACCGGCAGACTTCAGGGCTTCCATCACCCGGAGATTGAGGGGAGAGCGATCGGGAAGCTTGGCACTGCACAGAGCCATTCCCCGACAGGTCGAACCCACCCGGCTTTGGGTCGTGCCAGCACATCTGTGGATACGTCGCCGCTGGCGAGCCGTGGCTTTGAGTCAGGGCGGCCTCGCGAAGCGGCACGTTCGACCGGCTTGGGCACGGCTAGCTGACCTCAGGCGGGCTGCTACATCGCTCGGTCAGTCCCGAGCGGCGTCTGCCGACCGTTGCCAGTCACTGCTACGTTGGTCCCTCGCGCGGGTGCCAAGAGCCGTACGCCTTCTCAGGCATCAAGACTGGACCGACGGCAGGTAGTCTCTCAGTGCGGCGAAAGTGGGCCCGGCCGTAGCGCACATCCGACGCCGTGTTGATACTATCCCGGCCCCAAACGAAGGACGCTAGCGCTCCGAACGGCCCGGCCCGAGACATGGCCCATGGACGGGCCGTATTGCCCGATCGGGCCTCAAACGACGAGGCCCGTGCCGTGGAAGCCGATTGTATTAGGTGGCCGCAACACACTTGCCGCGCCCCAAGGTCACTCGATTCTCGCC
>JAJDWM010000409.1 GCA_022825595.1 Bryobacterales bacterium
TGACAGTCTGGACCCTGTGACGATCCGGCTGTCCGGCGCTCCAATGTCCAGGCCGCCCGTGATGTGCAGCAGGCGCTGTCCCGACTTGCGCTCCAGCTCGCGCCAGCCGGCGTAGGCCCCCCGGAGCAGTGGGACGTACTCCGGTCCCTCGCTGTAGGCGAGGCGGATGATGCGGGTCGAACCGTGGGACGACCCGCGCGTGTTGGGTATGCCGTACTGCTCAAGGCCCAGAACTCTGCATCCCGCCCGAGCAAGGTGGTAGAGCGTTGCGCTTCCCATTCCGCCAAGACCGAGGACGAGTGCGTCATACATTGGCCTAGAGCTGGTCGCGGGAAGCCAAGAACTGGTGCAGCGCGCGGATCGTGCCCTCGTCGAGTACTGTCCGGAACGCTGGCATTCCATTGCCGCCAGTGAGGACCTTCTCCACGAAGTCATCCGCTGAAAGGGGGGTCCGTAGCAGCCTCGGCCCGCTGCCTCCGCCGGTCCTGTGGCATCCGATGCAGTAGGCACGGTAGATCGGCAGTTCTTGGCCGGAACCTTCCCAGGGCTCCTCGTCGGTCGTTTCGGGTGGCGGAGTGGCCGACGACGTTGGCTGGGGCGGACCAATGCCCTGGATGGGATCGCTGCCTTCACGCGCCTCGAAGCCGTACCCCGGCAGGACGCGACCTCCCAGCGTGTGCCCGGGTTGCCCGACCCTTGGGAGGCTGCCTTCGAGCAGCGTCAGGTTCGTGCCCTCCTCGGCTGGCGGGTCCGCCGTCCCCTCAAGAGCGAAGGTCCAGATGTTCCCTGTCCTAGGCTCGGTGTAGTAGAAGGCCATGTCCCCGCCGATACCGCCCGACGGCACGGTCACGTACTGCCTGCCGCCCAGTTCGTACGTGATTGGGCTTCCGATCAGGCCGGCGCCGGTCTGGAATCGCCACAGAAGCTTGCCGGTGCGGGCGTCGAACGCCATGAAGTACCCGCGCATGTCGCCGGTGAACACCAACCCGCCGGACGTTGCGACCGACCCAGCCCAGAATGGGACAGGGCTGCGCTGCCGCCAAACAACCTCGCGCCGCACCACGTCGAACGCCACAAAGTTGCCCGTCATATCGCTGGTGATGTACTGCTGGTAGTCCGCACCGAGGTACCACTCGCCGTTCTCAGGCGGAGCAAACGTGCCCTCCTCCCAGAACTTGTAGCCCATCGCCCACTGGTTGGACATGAAGTAGAGCGTCTGAAGCTCCGGGTTGTAAGAGAGCGGTTGCCAGTCGATCGAGCCCTCCAGGCTCGGAATGATCGGCCCTACCTCGGGGCCGCCGGATTGGGCCACCATGTCCGGGTTCACCCTCGGCCGACCGGTCTGCGGGTCCAGCCCAAGCGTCCAGTTGATACCCGGCACGATCGGATCGGCGTAGAGAAAGCGCCCGTCGCTGCGGTCGAGCGCGTAAAAGAATCCGTTCTTGTCGTGATGAAACAGCGCCCGGACCGGGCCGTGTTCCGGCAGTTCGACGTCCGCCAGGAGGGGCGTGCTGACGGCGTCGTAGTCCCAGCAGTCCCACGGGGTGTACTGGAAGCCCCACGCGATGCGGCCGGTCGCCGCATCTAGGGCGAGAGTTGACGCAGCCCACTTGTTGTCGCCCTTGCGGACCTGGCAGTTCCACGGTGCCGCGTTGCCGGTGTTCCAGTAGACGAGCCCCAGCGACGGGTCGTATGCGCCAGTCGTCCAAGTCGGCGCCCCGCCGTGCTTCCACGTCTCGCCGGGCCAAGTCTCGTTGCCGGGCTCGCCCGGCGCAGGTATCGTGTGCGTGGTCCAGCGAAGGCTCCCGTCGCGGGCGTCGAACGCCTTGACAAACCCGCGGATGCCGAACTCGCCCCCGGCGACTCCCGTCAGGACCATGTCCCTCACTGCCAGCGGCGCGCCCGTGATGCTGTAACCTTGCTGCCAGTCGGCCACCTGCGCTTCCCACGCGACCTGACCAGTCTGCTTGTCCAGGGCGACCAATCGGGCGTCCATGGTGCCCACGTAGACGAGTTCCCCGAACAGCGCGACACCTCGGTTGACCGACCCGCAGCAGTACACCCGCTCCGCGTCGGGGGCAATCTTGGGGTCGTAGACCCACAGTCGCGCACCTGAGACTGCGTCTATCGCGAACACCCTCGAGTCGTCGGCAGACACGTACAGCACGCCGCCGTGCATCAGAGGGGTGGCTTCCAGCCCTCTGTTCCGCCCGCCTGTGGCAAACGCCCAGACCGGGCGTAGCTGGCGCACGTTGCCCACATGAATCTCGTCCAGCTCAACATATCTTTGGGCGAGATAGTCCCGCCCGTAGGTCAGCCAAGCACCCGAGTTCTCCGCGGCCGCTTCCAAGTCCGCTTGGGTAACTGGTTGGCTTGGAGCCGGGATGGCAGCCAGCACCGCAAGGACCAATGCTCGTGCTGGCAACCGACCGTGCAACCGTTTTGGTGGACTCAGCATGGAAGTCATAGGCTCGTGGGCCGCTATTCTTCGTTGTGCCACTGGATCTGCGGCATATCGGTCTTTGGCGGGGGCGGCCAGTGATGCCCGCGTTGGCTCGAGAGTCCGCGGTTGGGCCCCGGCCGGAACGTTCGCGCGGGCCGTCCCTCCAGCTTGCCGTCCCGCACCCATGCTTCGTCCCCGCCGTAGAGCTGGCTGGCCAGGACTCCGCTGAGGTGGTCCAGAACTGGGCGGTGCGCCTCGCTGCCAGACAGATCGTGGATCTCCATCGGATCGCTCTCGAGGTCGAAGAGCTGTCGTACATTGCCGGCCGGATAGTAGATCAGCTTCCACTGGCCACTGCGGATCATTCGGGTCGCGTGGTCGCCTTCGCCCACCTCACCGTACAGCCACTCCCGGTGGGCGTCGCCAACCATCGATAGGCCTTCGACGCTCGCCGGGACGGGGATTCCGGCTAAGTCCAGCAGCGTGGGCATGACGTCCTGCCACCCGATCAGCCTGTCGTCGACCCGGTGGTGTCCCACGCGCTCATCGCCCTGAGCCCCAACCAAGATCATGGGGACATTGGCCGCTCCTTCGTAGAAAAGCCGTTTGGCCCACATGCCGTGCCTCCCAAGCATGTCTCCGTGGTCCGAAGTGAAGCAGACTGCCGTATCGTCCAGCAGGCCCTCCTCGCGAAGTGAGCCCACAACGACGCGCAATTGGTGGTCGATGTGCGTGCAGAGGGCGTAGAAGCCCTGCAGGGCGGCAAGGGTCTGGCGGGCGCCCATTTGGGCAGACCGCCCGCGAACCGCTTGCAGGAGGTACGGCAGCTCTTCCCGGCACCAAGCCCCCTGCACCGGCCAGCGAAGCTCGACGTCTCGGTACACCGCATGGTAGGTCTCCAGCGGCACGATCGGCGGGTGCGGGTGGCGGTACGAGAGATACCAGAACGCCGGACGGGTGGGATCTCGCCGCTTGATCGTGCGCACCATCTCCCGAGTGGCCCAGTTCGTAGCGTGCGTGTGCTCCGGCAGGTGCCACGGCCGAACGGTGTAGTCGTTGTTGCTCATGCCGTGGTCGAACTGGCGTCCGGGATAGCCGTGCTCGCCGAGGAACGTCTCGTAGTCGTCCGTGACTCCGTAGAGTGTGCGGCCTTCCTCGTCTAAGACGACATCGTCGAACCCGATCCGGTCGCGCTGCGGGTACACGTGCAGCTTGCCCACGGCGTAGGCCTGATATCCCGCATCCCGGAATGTCTGCGCCATCGTTGGCAGCTCGGGCATCGGCATGGTCTCTGCGAAGTCGCGATCGCCATGGGTGCGGGGGCTCGTGCCGGTCATGAGAGTCCGGCGCGCAGGGATGCAGACAGGGCACTCCGAATAGGCGTTTCGGAAGCGGACGCCACTGCGCGCCAGTTCGTCCAGCGTGGGGGTCAGGATGTCGGGATGGCCGTCCTCGCCGAGCAGTCCGGCGGGCCAGTGGTCCGTGCACACCAGCAGAATGTTGGGCTGGGCAGCCATGGGCTCAGATCGCGCCGGCCGCAGCGTCCGATGTGCCGGCCTTGTGGCGGAAGCTAGTGGGAGTCGAACCCACCCTTGACGCGGCGCGCCAAGCAGCGGTTTTGAAGACCGGGCCCGACACCGGCCGGGATTAGCTTCCGTTGGCTGATTCTACCAGCGCTCCTCAGGCGATGTGCGCCCCCTGCGCTTCCACATACACGGCGTAAAGGCTCTGGCTGGCGGTCATAAAGAGCCTGTTTCGCTTGACCCCCCCGAAGCACACGTTCGAGCAGATCTCCGGCAGCCGGATCAGCCCGATGCGGCTCCCGTCCGGCGCGAAGATGTGGACGCCGTCGTAGCCGGCGCCGACCCAACCGGCAGAGGACCAGATGTTGCCGTCCCGGTCGCAGCGGATGCCGTCCGCCAAGCCGGCCTGCTCGAAGCCGTCCATCCGCATCGACGCGAAGGTCCTTCCGTTGCCGAGCGTCCGGCCATCCTGAACGTCCCAGACCTTGATCTCGCGCTGTGCCTCAGGGTAGTGCGAAGCCCCTGTGTCGGCCACGTACAGCAGCTTGTAGTCCGGTGAGAAACAGAGGCCGTTCGGCTTGAAGATCTCATCTGTCGCAATCTCCATCTGGCCTGTTTGCCCGTCGATCCGGTACACCGCCTCCTTGATCTCCAGCGGTCCCTTGTTGCCCTCGTAGTGCATCAGGCTGCCGTAGCCCGGATCGGTGAACCAGATGTTGCCGTCCGGATCGACGACGGCGTCATTTGGCGCGTTGAGCGGCTTGCCCTGCCAGCTGTCAGCCAGCACTGTGACACTGCCGTCGTGCTCGTAGCGGACTAGCCTGCGAGTGCCGTGCTCACACGAGAGCTGGCGCCCCTGCCAGTCGAACGTGTTGCCGTTTGAGTTCCCCGAGGGCTTGCGGAACACGCTCACGTGGCCGTCGTCGTCCAGCCAGCGCAGCTGCAGGTCGTTCGGGATGTCGGAATAGACCAGGTACCGCCCGACGCCATTCCAGGCAGGACCCTCAGCCCAAAGCGTGCCCACGTGCAGGCGCTGGATCGGCGTGTTGCCCAGCTTGTACTTGTCGAAGCGCCCGTCAAGGGACACAATGTCCGGGTCCGGGTAGCGGGTCGGCACGGTGTTTGTCCAGTCGCGCTGGGCCAAGCTCTTTGCCGGGGCTGCAAGGGCTGCCGCGACGGCGGCCCCGAACGCTCGGCGTGTGTGAGTAAGGGGTTTCATTCCTCCGGGACTATACCAGAGCCATCCGCTGGTTGAGATCGGCTTCTCCGACCGTCGAGACAGACTCAGAATCTCCCTTGGCAGGATGATCGAGGTGATGCGGGAAGGGTTAAGGAACGGTTCGGAGAGGCCACGGTCCGTCCTCAGTTTGATGCTGCTGTCGTCATGTGGTCCGCACCGCCACTTGCGGGTACAGGTGGCCTACGCGATGGGACTTGCGAGGCTGACTTGACACCAGCAGTACCAGACTTTTGTTGGGTGGCTCGGTTGATGCGTTTCGGGAGGTGTAGTGTTGCTGCGCGAGGTGCTGAGTCAGGTCGTCACGGCACGGGCATCTCGAGGTGCCTTGCTGGCAGGTTGAGGCACTCGCACCGTTCCTCGGCACTCTG
>JAJDWM010000711.1 GCA_022825595.1 Bryobacterales bacterium
GCTGCTGCAGCTGGTCCGTCCGGAAACCGCCGGCGATCCGATGGGCGGACTGCTGTGGACCTACCGCTCGCTGGCCAAGCTGGCCGCCGAACTGTCGCGCTGCGGCAGCAGCGTCAGTCCCGCCACGGTCGGCAAGTGGCTCAAGTCTCTGGGGTACTCCCTGCATGTGAACCGCAAGAGCCTCAGCCGGCCCTCGCCCCCGGGCCGGGACGACCAGTTCCGGCGCATCGCCGCACTGCGCGAACACTGCCGCGACAAGGGCAGCCCCATCCTCAGCGTCGACACCAAGAAGAAGGAGCTGATCGGGCGCTTCGGCAACCCCGGCGCCACTTGGGGCACTGCCCCGGAGCAGGTCAACGACCACGATTTCCGCTCCCAAGCCAAGGGGCTCGCCGTGCCCTACGGCATCTACGACCTGCACGCCAACCGCGGAACCGTCTTCGTCGGGGATTCCAAAGGACACGCCGGCCTTTGCCGTCGATTGTCTCGAGCACTGGTGCCGCACGGAGGGCCGGCAGCGCTATCCCGACAGCGACCGCATCGTCATCCTGGCCGACTGCGGCGGCTCCAACGGCTATCGCTGCCGCGCTTGGAAGTACTTCCTGCAGACCGAGCTGTGCGACCGCCACGGCCTGCGCGTCACCGTCGCCCACTATCCCAGCGGGTCGAGCAAATGGAACCCCATAGAGCATCGTCTCTTCAGTGCGATCAGCCGCAACTGGGCGGGCCGCCCGCTGGAGACTTGGGACACTGTGCTGAACTACATCCGCACCACCACGACCAAGACCGGGCTGCAGGTGCAATCGGTCCGCGTCAACAGGCAGTATCAAGCCGGGGTCAAGATCAGCAACCGGCAAATGGCTGAGCTGAACATCACGAAGGGCAAGAAGCTGCCCGACTGGAACTACGACATCAGGCCCCGACAGTCACACATGCTGCCAGGCTCCCGAGCTGCCCGGCCAGCGGCCACCTAACCTGTTCTGGTCCGACATCCCTTCGCCGGATCAGTCCGATCTGCCGCCATTCGTCCGAAAATGTCAGCGCTATTCTTGCGCGTCCCCTAAGTTCCGCAGTCAAACTGGCACTCTGGGGCCGTCACATTCGCGCAGATGGCGCATCCGGGATGGGAATCAGTGGCGTGTGATCAGGCCAGAATTGGCCGAGCGGTCAGTCGCAGCCATCGGTCTCCATAGTATTTCTTGAACGCCCGCTCCAATTTCTGTCGCGGTACGGATGATCGTCCCGCAGAATCGCGTAGATCACGCGCAGCAGCTTGTGCGCGGTCGCTAGGGTCGCGCGCTTGTGGCCGATGCGTGACTTCATGTTGTCGTGGTAGCCGTAGAACTGCGAGTCGCGCGTGCGCGCGATCGGCTCCAGCTTGTCGCGCATGTGCCAGGTGAGCATCTTCAGAATGCGCTCGACGCTGTGACGCTGCACTAGGCCGTCGAGAATGCGCCGGCCGTTGAGCCCCAGCACTGGACGCCGTTCTACCTCCGCGTCGTTCTTGCGCGCCAAGGGCTGAAGAGCGCTGGCCTGCTGGAGAATCCCGCGTGCGGACAGTCTTACACCACGGAGTTAGGTCGGCGCGTTCTCCAGAGCAGGCCCAAACGAATCGATCTCAAGTTTCCTCGGGACCTGGGGAAGCGCAGGGAGGGCCCCGGCACCGATGCTGACGAAGGTTCGCCGTCGCCTAAGGACGAGCCTCCAATCCCAACCTCCACGCCGGAGGAGGCGCTACAGAGCGCCTACAAGACGCTGCAAACCAGCCTCACCGCGGACCTTCTCAAGCAAGTTACGAGAACATCTCCCGAGTTCTTCAAACTCCTCGTCGTGGATGTGCTCGTGAGCATGGGATACGGCGCTTCGAGGAAGGACGCCGGGGAGACCATTGGGCAGTCAGGGGGCGAGGGGATCGACAGGATTGTCAAGGAAGATCGGCTGAGGCTGGACATCATCTACACTCTGGCCCGAGCGTTGCAGCAGCGGCTACCGCAGGTGCGGGGACACCGGTCTCTGGCTGGAGGCGACGCCGAGCGGGCTGCGGGCCTAGCCTAGGTGCTCGAGGGCGCTGCGGAGCATCCGGTTACTTGGGGACCCGCGAGTAACCGCGCCTGCCATCCTAAGGGAACGGAGCGCGATCCTGATGTCCACTGCCACACCTCCCACCGATCCCGACGGCCTCGCGGTCCTGCACGCCCTGTCCAGGGACGACCTCAGCCCAAGGACGCCTAAAATGCAGTGCAAGGACTACGAAACATGGCCGGACAGAACATCATTGCGGCCATCGAGGCCTACAAGGGCGAGATGGCTGCCAAGCTCGACGCCCAGAACGCCAAGCTCGACGCCCTGCGCTGGATGATCGGCGGCGGCTTCGCCCTGCTGGGCATCCTCATCGCCGCCTTCCGCCTGCTGGGCTAGTTGCCCAGCCGGTCTCCCGGTCCCGGGGGCCACTCCCCTTCGGTGGCGATCTGCTCGAGGGGCCAAGGGCGAGTTCGCCAGTTGCCGGGTCCCCGGGGGACGGAAGGGCGGCGCCCGCAAGCTGTGCGTAGGGGGTGGGAACTGATGATCGCTACCAGCAGGAAAGCGGGAAGCGGCCTGCCGGAAGAATGGCAGGGTCTGCCGAAAGAGGGCGTATTCGCAGCCCCTCTGGTGCAGACCGCGGACACGTGCTGGGGCCGCGTGCGCTTCGAGGGCACGCGCGTACCGATCGCCACCGCGGCTGACCGGGACGAAGTGGGACGCGCTGCGGGCGGTCGTGGTGGCGCACTTTGCGAGCTGCCACCAGCACCCGGTGCCGGCGTCGTGCAACGAGCCGGCGGTGACGCTCCGGAGATGGTGGCGGCCGTGGCCGCTGCCCGGCCAGGACCCCCAGCCGGGCCCCGACGACGACACTCCCGGGCCCTTTCTGCGGCGCGGCCCGCTAGATCTCTAAGAGGCCCGAGCGTTCCAGCAGAGGGATCGTTTGGACCCGGGACTGTCGAGAGTTATCGGGTAGGAACTCTCGTTGGGTCGTCTCCGGCCCGATACGCCGACACGCAGTTGTCGGCAGCGGAGACCCCCGAAGCGCAGCCGTTGAGGCTGGATTCGCGCCCGGTCCGGATCACATGCCCCACACCGTGATCGGGTTCCCGTCCGGGTCCGGGTCCCTCCGGAACACGCGTTCTTCCCACGACCGCCGCGGCCGCATGTCGAAGACCACCAAGTGCCCGGACTGGGCGCCGCAGCGGTCCATGTACCAGGCCGTCTGCTGCAGACCCTCGCGGATCACGCGCTGCAGCCCGGATTTCACGCCGACCACCTTGCACTCGATGACGTGCTTGCTCGCAAGGGACGCCGGCGCCTGCCCGGGCAGCGGCCATTCGATAAGCAGGTCCGTCCGGCCCCGGGCGACGGCATACTCGCGCGTGATGCGCCCGCCGCTGTTGACCACGCGCTGCAGGTAGGCATGCAGCACGAGCTGGGGGCCGGCCTCACGGTGGCCGTACCTGTCCACCCAAGACTCCGAG
>JAJDWM010000739.1 GCA_022825595.1 Bryobacterales bacterium
GGTGCGGCCGTAGCCGCGCTGATCCGGCGCGATGACGTGATAGCCGGCCGCGGCCAGCGGCGCCAACACGTGCCGCCAGCTGTAGCCGAGCTCGGGGAAGCCGTGCAGCAGCAGCAGAGCCGGGCGCCCGCCGGTCTCGAAACCGGCCTCGAGCACGTGCATCGTGAGCCCGTTGACGCCGTGGACGAAGCGCGAGCGCACGCCCGGGGGCAGCCAGTCCGGGTCGTAGGGGCCCACGGACGCGGCCTGGGCAACGGCCGCGGAAGGCGCCGCCAACGCTTCCGCCGGCAACTCCCGCGTCACCGCCGCGGATCCGAGGCCCGCTCCGACTCCCTGCATCATCCGGCGCCGGGTGACGGTGCCCCGATCGGTGTTCTCTGTCGTCTGCCTGCGGGTGGTCATCGCTTCACCTCCGTGCGGCGGCGGCCCGACTGCAGCGGCAGCTGCCGCTTCGGCGCGGGCCCGGCCGGGCTCCATCTGTTATACATTCGAGCCCACCTGGAATCCACGTCGATGGAGCGTACCCGTACCCGCGGTACTGGAGGATCCCAATAATCAGACGCCTGCCGCTGCTCGCCCTCTGCCTGCTGGTTGCCCCACCGGCAGCCATTGCCCAGGAGACTCCCGTCACCATTCGCGCCGGTCGGTTTCTCGATGGCGTGGGCGACGTGCGTGAAGGCGTCACGATCACCGTGCTCGGGGCGCGGGTCACGGACGTGAGCGCCGGCCGGGGCGACGTCCCTGCCACCTACGGGGCATATGGCCTGCATGGCTTCGAGCAGGGTCGGCAGGTCGCGCTTTTCCTTCGGCGCTACGCGGCATTGATCCCTAGTCAGCGAGATTTCGGCGGCATCGCACCGCAGACGGTCAGAGACAGATCGTGCGGAGAGGCAGCGGTAGCCGGGCGGGGGGCCCCGCGGCAAGGACGCGCAGGAGATTGTGGGGGAGCACGGTCATGGTGGTATCGAAGTTGCCATTGATCACGATGGCAGACCAACGGCAATTCATGAAGAAGGAGAGCTGCTAGGAGAGGAACTCTTCGATCGGCCAGCGGCGAGCCGAGAGTATCTGTCACAGACGGAGACTGTGCACGTGCAGCCGCCTACGGTGTCGCTCAGGGCCGAGGGCAGGAGGCTGCGAGCGCGATCTGCGAGCCGTGTCCAGCGACGGCGGATGGTGACGAAGAAGATCCCTGCGGCGTCTAGGCGAGCGAACTTGGCAAAGGTGGAAAACCGCGAGTCAAACGCGAGCGAGCGAATTGCGGGGTCGCGCTGGTGCGAGAAATCGAGAGGTTCAGTGGCGGCGCCGTCGCTGTCTGCCTCTCGGTCGCGCGCTTCGGCATGCAGGAGCATGGCGAAATGGGGCTCTTGAGCGCGAGGGCCGGCCACCATGGCTAGGGAGCGGTTGCGCTCGGAAGGCGAGCGGTTGCTTAAGGGCACTTCGTCGCGCCAATTGCGGCAGGACGGCGAAATCGAGATTGTTGGTGTCTGAAGCGAGCCCGTGCTCCTTCCAGATGGCAGCCATCGCGGCAGCACAAGGATGCATCGCCGTTTGACGGCATGGGGGACCACCGCTGGGATTGGACTTAATCACTGACCCGGTCCTGGCCGAGCAAGGCTGGAAGGTTCGCCGGCGACTTTCGCGTAGGACGACCGAAGGGGCGAATCGACCGAGTTGAAGGCAGGCAAGGACCGGTTCAAGGAAGATCTGCCGAATCGGCCCGTCATGAAAGGTTGCCAATCGGGCAAGTCGCGGATGGACCACGGACAATTGCCATGAGCCACCAACTATGGCGGACTCGAGTCGACAATCCCCAACAGCATCGCCGAAGTGGAAGTGGCTTCGACTTGGGGCTTGGCGAAAATGTGATCATCGTCTGCTCACCGCGAAAATTGAGGGCGGAATCTTGGGCCTAACAGGCGGGGTGTAGGAACTCATTGGATCTAACCTCCATGTACGTAAGGATCTCTACGGGTCCGTCGCGATTGGAACACCGGCTGCCGGGCGGGCCCCGCACAGAATCCCATAGCGCCTGCCAAGCCCAACCAGCCACCCAAGATGACTTGGGCCTATGAGCAGCTCGCGCAGCTCCGCCCTGCGCGGCTGCAGAGCGAAGGCAGAGAGGCCTGATGCATGGTCGCCAGAGCCCCTCGTGTGCAAGGGGCATCATCGCCCCTGATCGTCGGCATCCGCCCAGTGCAGTAATCTTGCACATACCATGCGAAGCCGACCACTGCTGGCCACTGCCGCCGCCACGCTCCTAGTCCCCGTTCTGCTGTGCGCCCAAGACCGGCCAAACTTCGTTCTCATCTTCGCGGACGACCTCGGTTACGGAGACCTGTCCTCGTACGGGGCGACCCGCCACCGAACGCCCCACTTGGACCGCATGGCGAGCGAGGGCATCCGGCTGACGGACTTCTACGTGTCAGTGCCCTTCTGCGGCCCTTCGCGCGCGACCCTGCTGACGGGGCGCTACCCCTTCCGCTACGGGATGGTCGTCAATCCCACTCCGGACGGCGGGAGAAACGACATTGGCCTGCCACAGTCGGAGATCACGATCGCCGAGGCCGTTAAGCCCTTGGGGTACGCTACGGCGGCCATCGGAAAGTGGCACTTGGGCCATGTGGAGCGATTCCTGCCGCGCAAGCAGGGCTTTGACGAGTACTACGGAATCCTCTATTCGAACGACATGCGGCCGGTCCAACTCGTCCACAACGAGGATGTCGTGCAATACCCGGTCTTGCAGGCCGAACTGACCAAGGACTATACGAACCGCGCGATTGATTTCATCGAGCGCAACCGAGAGCGGCCGTTCTTCCTGTATCTGCCGCACGCCATGCCCCATAAGCCCCTAGCGGCCTCCGCTGACTTCTACACCCCTGACACACCGGACGACCTCTACAGCGACGTGATCCGGGAGCTGGACTGGTCAGTGGGTGAGATCTTGGACACATTGCGCGAGACGGGCCTCGACGAGCGCACTTTGGTTTTCTTCACTTCGGATAACGGCGCCACATTCGGAGGCTATAACGGGGGCCTGCGGTCCATGAAGGCCTCCAACTTCGACGGGGGCCTGAGAGTCCCGGCCATCGCGCGCTGGCCTGGCCGCATACCGCCCGGACAGGTCTCGGGCGAGGTCCTCGCCTCGATCGACTTGTTCCCCACCATCGTCCTTGCGGCCGGCGCCGAGCTGCCCGCAGACCGCGTCATGGACGGCAGGGACATCCTGCCCCTGCTTGAGGGACGGACGCCCAACTCCCCTCACGAAGCGATCTTCGCTATGGGAGGCGACCAGCTCAAGATGATCCGCTCAGGTCGCTGGAAGCTGCACGTGCGCTCGCCCCAGCCCGGCTTTCGCTGCTTGGATGACGCGTCCGAGTGGAAGGATCCGCGCGGGCCGGACGGAATCACGATCATCGCCCAGTTCGAACAGGCGGATCCCACGCAGTGCCCCGGGCTCGTGAGCGGGCCGGACCCCAAGCCCATGATGCTCTTCGACATGGAGGCAGACCGCGGCGAGCAGCTCGACGTTGCAGACGAGCATCCCGAGGTGGTAGCGAGGCTGAAGGCGATCTTCGAGCGGATGGACGCGGACGTCCCGGAGGAGTTCGAGACCGGGTCGCGCGCGCCGAAACTGCTCTGGCTGCACGGCGGCGAACTGCGATACGACCGGGAGATCAAGCCTCTGCCGTTGCAGTGAAGCGCCGGTGGCAGCGCGGGCGGGCCAAGGCGTTAGGCCGAGACGCTCTCAAGCGTTGAAAAGAACTCCGGAAACGAGACTGCGGCGGCACCCGCGCCGCGCAGCTGAGAGGAGCTGTCAGCCGCCAGGGCTGCCACAGCAAAGGCCATCGCCACTCGGTGGTCGCCGAAGGAGTCCAATTGCGCCCCCCTCAGCCGACAGCCTCCCCGTATGGCCATTCCGTCCGGGAACTCGGAAACATCGGCCCCCATTCGGCGCAGATTGGTGACGACGGCCTCGATCCGATCCGTTTCCTTGACTCGCAACTCGCGCCCGTCCCGGATCCTGAGGCCGCGCTTCGAAGTCGCGCCCAACACAGCCAGCATGGGGATTTCGTCGATCACTGCCGCCGTCGTTGCCCCCGCAATCTCTCCGCCCTCGAGTGGGAGCCCGCCTCGAACGCGGAGGGTCCCCTCGAGTTCGCCAGCTCCCTGCCCCTCGGGGCGGACTTCGATGCGCGCCCCCATTCGCCGCAGGACCTGTAGCACGGCCGCTCGCGTGGGGTTCAGGCCGACGCCCCGGATCCTCAGGTCGGAACCGGGGAGCAGCAGCGCGGCGGCCAGGAAGAACACGGCCGAGGAGATGTCGCTCGGTATGCGCGTGCCTTGGCCGGACAGGCTGGCGGGGCCCCTGACGGCAATGGTGCCACCTTCGGCGCTAAGTGCAGCCCCGAGGCGGCGCAGTGCGATCTCGGTGTGGTCTCGAGTCTCAACCGGCTCTACAACAACTGTCTCTCCGGGCGCGAACAGGCCGGCCAGCAGAACACAGCTCTTCACTTGGGCGCTCGCAACCGGCAACTCGTATCGCACCGCTCGCAACCCGCCGCCGCGGATGGAGAGCGGAGGAAACTGTCCATCGCGCCCGTCGATGCGCGCGCCCATCTGCCGCAGGGGCGCGATGATGCGGCTCATGGGCCGCTTTGAGAGCGATGCGTCCCCCTGCAGAACAGATGCAAACGGCTGGCCCGCCAGAATGCCGGAAAGCATGCGCATCGTGGTCCCGGAATTGCCCGCGTCCAAGGGGGCCGACGGTGGCTGCAAGCCGTCTGGCCCACGACCCTCGATCGTCACGCGGTCGCCCTCCCGCTCCCAGCGCACGCCCAGTGATCGGAGGCAGGCAAGAGTGGACGCGCAGTCCTCCCCGGTGGCGTAGTTCTCAAGCACGCTGCGGCCCGAAGCCACCGCGGAGAGCATCGCGTAGCGGTGGGAGATGGACTTGTCTCCCGGAAGGGTCACCTCCCCAGCGATCCCCGGGGCGGGGCAAATCAGGCGCGACATGCAGGGTGGACCGTCCCTATTATCCGAGAGAGGTACCATGTGTCCGCACCGGGGCCCTCCGAGAGCAGGGGCACAGACCATGGAGCGGACCCTGCGCGCCGTTCTGGACCAGCGGCAGGAATCGTGAAAGGAGCGCTACAAGGAGACCTCTGTGCGGCACGGATCTCAAGCCTTGCCCCTTGTCCAAGGCGCCAAACTGCAAAGGGACGAGACAACAGCGTCACGCCTAGGCTGGCCTCGGGATCTCCTTTGGAACACTGGGACGGGGAATGAGGGCAGAGTGCCGGACTTGCCTACCGGCAGCCACCCAGAGCTCGACACGTCACATCGCCTGCGGCGCGCGTCAGCCTGCTGCTGCCCGATCCAGTGAGCGGGGAATCGGGGGCTGGTGCGCCGAACGGCCCTTAGCTCGCCGTCGGGCCGCCCTCTCCGGGGCCCGGCCCAACGGCTCTGCCAGCAGCCAGTCCCACAACTCCGAGCTGTCCGGCCACGCGTCGAAGCCGACTTGGACATGGCGCTGGATGTCCCGGGGGCAGTCTGTGGAACACATGTCGCGCACCGCATCTTGGAGCCCACCTTGCAAGGAAAGGATGTCTCGCAACCAAACCCTCCCCTCATCGACGAAGGAAACATCGCACACCGCTGACAGCACTTCCCCGGACGCCCGCAATACGGCGGCCAGCCGACGGGCGGAGACACCCATCGTCTCCCGCAGGAAGTTCCGGTCGGCATACACACTCACGTGCGCCTCCGCTGTCAGCCCGTCGCAACTCCGCAGCAAGGGCAGCAGGGGGTCTGCCGGAAGTGCCCGCTCGAGGTCCTTGCAAAGTTCTGCCACTGAATGGGACCGCCGCGGTTCCACGCCCCTCATGTTCAGCACAGCCTTGCACAGGAGCTCCCCGGCCCTGGAGCCCCGGCGTGCAGCTCTCGTGTCTTGGCTCAGGCGCCGGTGAGGGGGCCGCGTCCAGTGGTCGGCCAAATCGCGCATGCCGCTGTACATCTCGGCGTAGCTTTGGAAGAAGAGATCCCAGGCGTCCGGAATGTTCACGTCGCTCCATTTCGGTTTCGGCAGGGGGTTGCCATGCAGGCAGCGCCCGTCGGCAGCGACGGCGTGCTGAATACCACAGACATTTAGCCGACTGATGACGCGGGACCGCTTGATCGGGGCCCAGTCGATGTCGCGACCCTGGAGACTGGACGGCAGTCCGCGCAGCGATAGGCATTCCCCCTCGTACACCAGGGCAAAGTCCCAGTCGGATTCCGGACCGTGATCCCCACGCGCCCGGGAGCCGAACATGATCACCGAGACCGGGTCTGCCTGGTTCTGCGCCCAGCGGGTCACCCGCTCCAAGAAGTCGCCCGGAACGCTTCCCGGCTGCCCCGAAGCCCGCACCGCACTCAGTCTAGCGCCGGCCAAGCGCCCACATCTCGTCAAGACCTGCCATAGCGTCCAGAAATGTTGTTTAATGTTCTTGGTAGACCAAGATTGGTGAAGTGTGCAATCGGTTGGGCACACAATACCGGAATCAAGTGGCTGGCCGCACACGCAGTGACAGCGCGATGCGTAGGTTGGCGCTACCAGCAAGCGTCACGCTGACCGCCGCGCTCGCCCTCGCCGTCACGGTTGCTGAGGGAGCTTCCAAGCAGGAAGCGGCAGCCCGCAATTACCGAGCGGCCAACCAACTCTACGAAGACCTCAAGCTCGTGCCACCCTTGGAGCTAGGCATTGAGCAGTACGAGCTGGTGGCCAGCAGGCTGCAGGCCGTCCGGCTCGCGGATCCCACGAGCGGCTATTGCGACGACGCCCTCCTGCGGCTTGGGGACGTGTACCAGCGAATGGCAGACAGGTTCGGCGGCCCTGCGCACGCCAAGGATGCTGTTGAGGCCTACCAGACTTTGGCCCGGGAATACCCGCACAGCAAGCTTCGGGGTACTGCACTCGAACTGGCCGCCAAGTTGGGAGGAAACTCGCCCGCGTCCCAGCCCCCAGCGGTGGTGCCGGAAGTGGCGGAGGTTCCTACCGCGGAAGTGGCGGAGACTCCTACCGCGGAAGTCGCGGAGGCTTCGCCGTGGCCGCGGCTGGCCCTTTCGCCGGACGTGCACGCTGCGGGCTCGGCGATTTCCCCACCGGGGCCGCGGTCCGCGGAGCCGGATGCTAGCGGATCCCGAGCGTTGGTCTCCGAGCTGCGGCACCACACCTACGAAGACGGTACCCGGATCGTCGTGCACGTCAGTTCGCAGCGGCCCTTGGCGTATGAGCGCCAAGGAAGGGGCCGCCAGCTCTCGATCGACATCTTGGGCAGCACGATCTCCGACGGCTCCCTCGACGGAAAGCGTTTCAAGATCGACAGCGACGACCAGCTGTTGGGGGCGGTTCGCCTGGCGAGGAACGGGAGGGTGAACACGCGAATCCGTCTCGAGACCCGGAGCGATGTAACGTTCGACGCGTTCTGGCTCGACGCGCCGGGCAGACTCGTGATCGATGTGCGCTCGACAGACCAGCCGCGCGCGGCCCGCACGCTAGAAGGGCTGTCGCCGCCGCCTGATCCGTCGGCCGTGCCGCCCAAGCCACCCACGACCACCGCGTCCGGCAACCTCAGCCTCACGCGCGCGATGGGGCTGAAGCTGGAACGCATCCTGATCGACGCCGGCCACGGCGCGCACGACACCGGCTCCGTCGGACCGCGGGGCCTGAAGGAGAAGGACGTAGTGCTCGACATCGCCCTGCGGCTGGGGAGGATTGTCGAGGATCGCCTCGGGGTCGAGGTGGTCCAAACCCGAATCGACGACACGTTCGTCGAACTGGAAGAGCGCGCCCTGATCGCGAACCGCAGCGGCGCCGACCTGTTCATCTCCATCCACTGCAACTCCGCGCGTAGTTCGGCCGTTCGTGGCGTCGAGACGTACTATCGCAGCCTGCGGCCATCCGACGAGTGGGCGATGGCGGTGGCCTCGCTCGAGAACGCCTCCTCGAAAGGGTTGATCCGCAACCTGTCTGTCGAGCTGTCAAGGATGGCGAGGGCCGATGGGGTCGAAGAGTCGAAGGACTTGGCGACGAAGCTGCAGCGGCGCCTGCACGCGGGGCTGTCCAAGCACTCGTCGAATATCCGGAACAGGGGAGTGCGCCGGGCACCATTCGTCGTGCTGAAGGATGCTAGGGTGCCCGCAGCGCTGGTGGAGGTGGGATTCCTGACCAATCGCTATGACGAGGCCCTGATGCGCAAGCCTACGTTTCGGCAAGAGATTGCCGAATACTTGCTGCAGGGGATCCGCGATTACGCCGACAGCCTTGGGATGGTCACTGGGATTCGGCGCACGACCTCGGCGACGGTAAATCAGGACTGACGGCGCCCGTCCCGCGGTTTGGCACCGCGGACGAACATGGCGCATCGGGCGAGCGCCTTAGTGGTGATCGTGGAAAGGGGCAATTCCTTGGCTCCGGCGAGGTTCACCCACTCGCAGGCGCGGTCGCTGGACGCTCCCGGACGGGCCTCGTAGACGCGCACGGTGAAGATCGAATCGGTGATCGCATGCCGGAATGTGGCCAGCGGACCACCGCCGCAGGGGAGGGCAAGGCCGGTCTCGCGGAGGTCGGCCCGTCCCCCAAGGGCTTGCGGCAACTCCCAGAAGCCGGGCATGATCCCAGAGTCTGCGGGCCGCTGCCGCAGCAGAATATCCTGCCCAGCGACGGCTAGGCCCGCGCAGATGCGCAACCGCTTAGGGGCGCTGCGGGCTGGCCGGCAGGGCACGCTCTCAACGCTGCCCGCCGAGAGCGCCGCACAGGACGCCTGCCATGGGCACGCCCCGCAACGGGGCGCGCCCGGAGTGCACAAGGTCGCTCCGAGTTCGATCAGCGCTTGGGTAAAATCGCCACGGCAGCCCTTGGGTACCGCTGCCATCAGGGATTCAGCCAACTCTCGCACCGCGGCGTGGCCGGGGCCGGCCCGGACCGGCCGCCGTTCGTCGGCCAAGCGGGCCAGCACCCTGAGCGCGTTCCCGTCCAAGGCTGGGATCGGCTGGTCAAAGGCGATGCTCGCGACCGCTGCGGCCGTGTAGTCCCCGATGCCGGGCAGGTCTCGGATGCGTCCATGACTGCGGGGAAAACGCCCGCCATGCTCGCGGACGATGCGGCGAGCTGCGTCGCTCAGCATGCGTGCACGGCGATAGTAGCCGAGGCCGGCCCAGCTGGAGAGCAGATCTTCGACATCCGCCGCGGCCAAGGCCTCTACGGTCGGATAGCACTCCAAAAACGCCTCATAGCGTGGCACGACGACGGCGACACGCGTCTGCTGCAGCATGACCTCGGACACCCAGATGCGATACGGGTCAGTGGTGCCCCTCCAGGGCAGGTCCCTCCGGGCGCGGCGATACCACTCGAGCAGCGTCGAGGCCAGCGTGCGCGCGCTGGAGGTCACGCGCCCTTGAGCGCGGCCCGGAAATAGTCGGCGTTCATCTCGGAGATGAAGTCGACGCTGATGCCCTTGGGGCAGGCCGCCTCGCAGTCCGACGTATTGGTGCAGGAACCGAACCCCTCGGCGTCCATCTGGTCGACCATGGAGCGCGACCGGGAAAGCTGCTCCGGGCGACCTTGCGGGATCCGCCGCAAGTGCGCGATCTTGGCCGCTGTGAACAGCGCGGCGGACGCGTTCTTACAGGCCGCCACGCACGCCGCGCAGCCGATGCAGGTGGCTGCGTCGAAGGCCGAGTCGGCCACTGCCTTGGGAATGGGGGTAAGGTTGGCGTCGGGTGCCGCACCTGTGTTGACCGATACGAAGCCCCCGGCCTGGACGATGCGGTCAAACGCCGTGCGGTCGACCACGAGATCGCGGATTACGGGCAGTGCCGAGGCGCGCCACGGCTCGATCACGATGGTATCGCCATCGCGGAAGGACCGCATGTGGAGCTGGCAGGTGGTCGTGCCGCGGTCGGGGCCGTGCGGCACTCCGTTGATCATGGCCGAGCACATCCCGCAGATCCCTTCCCTGCAGTCATGGTCGAAAGCGATGGGCTCGACACCTTTCGCAATGAGGCCTTCGTTGACCTCGTCCAGCATTTCCAGAAAGGACATGTCGGGACTGACCCCGCTCGCCTCATAGGTCTCGAACTTGCCTGGGCTGTCGGCCGATTTCTGGCGCCAAACCTTGAGCGTTAGCTGCATCTCACGGCTCCTACTTGTAACTGCGGGTCGAGAAGTGGACCGATTCGAAGTTGAGGGGCTCCCGGTGCGGCCGCGGCTGTTGGGAGCCGCTGTACTCCCACGCGGTCACGTGGGCGAAGTTTTCGTCGTCGCGGAGCGCCTCGCCGTCTTGGGTCTGGTGGTCCTCGCGGAAGTGGCCGCCGCACGATTCGTCTCGCTGCAGCGCGTCCAGGCACATGAGCTCGCCGAACTCCAGGAAGTCGGCGACCCGTCCGGCGTACTCAAGCGTCTGGTTGAAGCTGTCGCCGCTTCCGGGCACAGAGACCTCGCTCCAGAACCTCTCGCGCAACTCCGGGATCCGCCGCAGGGCCGTTTCCAGCCCAGAGCTTGTCCTAGACATCCCGCAGTGCTCCCACAAGAGCTTGCCCAGTTCTTTGTGGAACGACTGCGGCGTTCGGCCCCCGTCCACGCCCAGCAGGCGCTCAACACGGTCGTGAACGTCCGATTCGACGTCGCCGAACTCGGCTGCCTCCGTCGAGACCAGCCGGGGATTCTCGGACGCCAGGAAGTGGCCGATCGTGCTGGGAAGGATGAAGTAGCCGTCGGCCAGCCCCTGCATCAGTGCACTCGCGCCGAGGCGATTGGCCCCATGGTCCGAGAAGTTGGCCTCGCCAATGGCGTACAGGCCGGGCACTGTCGTCATGAGGTTGTAGTCGACCCAGAGCCCGCCCATGGTGTAGTGCACCGCTGGGTAGATGCGCATGGGAACCCTGTAGGGATCCTCGGCGGTGATCTTCTGGTACATGTGGAACAGGTTGCCGTACTTGGCGCTGACCGTTTCGGCGCCGAGCCTCTCGATCGCGTCCCGAAAGTCCAAGTACACGCCATAGCCGGTCGCTCCGACTCCGCGACCTTCGTCGCAAACCGCCTTAGCGCTGCGCGAGGCCACGTCCCGGGGAACCAGATTTCCAAAGCTAGGGTACTTGCGCTCAAGAAAGTAGTCCCGCTCCGAATCCGGGATCTCCGAGGGAGGACGGCTGTCGCCCGGGCTCGCGGGCACCCAAACTCGGCCGTCGTTGCGCAGCGACTCCGACATCAGCGTGAGCTTTGACTGGTGATCACCGGTCACTGGAATGCAAGTAGGGTGGATCTGGGTGTAGCAGGGGTTGGCGAACGCTGCGCCGCGCTTGTAGGCACGGAAGGCAGCGGAGACGTTGGAGCCCTTCGCGTTGGTGGAGAGATAGTATGCGTTGCCATACCCGCCTGTGGCGAGCACGACCGCGTGGCCTGACCAGCGCCGGATCGTTCCCGAGACAAGGCTGCGGGTTACGATCCCGACGGCCCGGCCGTCCGAGATGACAACGTCGAGGAGCTCCTCTCGGGCGTACATCGAGACACGTCCCGCCGCGACTTGGCGCTGCAGCCCCTGATAGGCACCGATCAGCAGCTGCTGACCCGTCTGGCCCTTCGCGTAGAACGTGCGCGACACCTGAGCGCCGCCGAAGGAACGGTTGTCCAGCAGCCCCCCTTGACCGCGCGCGAAGGGCACGCCCTGCGCGACGCACTGGTCGATGATCGCGTTCGACACCTGCGCCAGCCGGTACACGTTGGCCTCGCGGCTGCGGTAGTCGCCACCCTTGATGGTGTCGTAGAACAGCCTATACACGGAATCCCCGTCGCTGGGGTAGTTCTTGGCAGCGTTGATTCCGCCTTGGGCAGCGATCGAGTGGGCGCGGCGCGGGCTGTCCTGGATGCAGAAGCAGTCCACCTGATAGCCCAGCTCGGCAAGGGAAGCGGCGGCCGAGCTTCCTGCAAGGCCAGAACCGACGACGATGATGCGGTACTTGCGCTTGTTCGCCGGGTTGACCAGCTTCAGGTCGCGGCGGTGGCGGTCCCACTTCTGCTCCAGCGGGCCGGCCGGGACGGCTGAGTGCAGGTCCATGGCTCAAAACACCTCGTTGTAGGGCTGCAGCAAGCCCAAGAGGCAGGCCATCGGGATCGAAATGTTGCCCGCGACGACCAAGACCGCCAGAAGCCTGCCTAGGCCTTCGAAGGTAGATCGCAGACGGGGTCCGCTGAGACCCGCGCTGCGGAACGCACTCCCGACCCCGTGCCCGAGGTGCAGGCCCAACAGCACCATGGCAGCGACGTAAGAGAGGGCCACGGCAGGCTCGCGGAAGCCCAGGACGACCATCGAATACACGTCGTGGCGGCCTTGGCTGTCATACAGCGTGAAGTGCTCCGGGTGGGTGACGCCGACAGTGAAGTGCATCAGGTGGTAGGTCGCGAAGGCCAGCAGCACGACACCAGTGAAGAGCATGTGGCGGGAAGCGAAGGTCGAGAGCAGGGGTCGCTTGACCCGGTAAGGTCTCGCCCGCGCCGCTCTGTTGCGGAGGGACAGGCTGGCGATGCCCCACACGTGCACGGCCAGAGCCAACAGCAACCCGAGCCTGGCTGCCCACAGCAGGCCACCGGTGGACTTGATCAGCGCCGCATACGTGTTCAGGGCGTCGGGACCGAGGTATATCTGCAGGTTGCCGAGCATGTGGAAGAACACGAACGTCACCAAGATCGCGCCGGAGACGGCGACTAGGTACTTGATCCCCACCGTCGAAGTGAGGGCCCGCTTGGAGATGAGCATAGGATTGGCGATCTTGCCTTACGATCGTGACCAGTCTAGCAATCGGGCAGTGTGTGCCCGCGACGCTGGGATCAGCCTCAGGGCTGCTCCGAACCGGCTCCCGCCCTGCCCAGGCAGGCCTCCTCCAGGTACTCCTGGCCGGTCGGGGGTGTCGCCTCCCCGGGGAACAGCTGGTCGTGGATGCGGCGGCCCTCGTCAGGCTCCCGGAGATCGAGGAGATCGACCAACTTGTGGATGTCCGACCGATCCTTGCGCCTGCCGGCTCGAAGCTTCAGCGCCAATAGGTGCTTGGGACTGGCTCTCGTCACGGTCAACGACGGCGAGCTGTAGAGCGTCCGGGCCATTCCGTCCGGCGAACGCGGGATGGCCGACACGGCCTGCTCGTTGAGCCAGCGCTCGGGAAGTCCGTGGCGACGGGCGACGCTCCGCACAGCCTGCGCCAAACGATAATGGCCCGCGTCGAACCGGGCATCGACATCCTCGGTCGACCGGTTGCGCGCGCAGGCGAGACTCATCGCGGCCCCACCGATCACATAGACGTGTGCACGCGTGCGATGGTGGCGCAGCTCCCTTGATAGCTCGTCGAACAGCATTAGGAGATCCGATCGGCCCAGTCGCATGGCCAGTCCTCGTCTCCTGGGCACCAAGGCTCCCGCTCACCACCGCGGGCGCCAAGATCCCGCGGATCGGGAATTGCCCCGTGCCGCAGGAATGGGGCCGGGGCGTACTACAGTGCGTGCCAGCGCCCGGTGGGGCTTGAAGGCGAGACCCACGGGATGTCCAAGAACCGCTCCGGCTCGTCCGCCCATTCGGGCACAGGGTGCCCGTGGATCAGAGCCAAGTGCTCGACCATGGCCGCCAAGAGGGCGTCCCACTTGGTTAGGGTCAAAGGAACACGTTCTTGGAGCAAGCGACGCTGAGTAGCGGCCGACGCTGCGTGAAAAGGACGCGGAAGGCCGCACACGATGGCACGTTCGACGTCACAGTCCGGCCAGCCGGCGCGAATCCCGGCAGTGTAGGGCGACAACCGCAGTGGCCCCAGACGAGAGCGGCGCTTCCTCCTTGCGCCGCCATGGGCCGCACGCGATCCGAATTGGGACGAAGACGCCACTTGGCCGGACCGATATGGTCGGCGGATGGCTAGCCCCGCGGGGCCGACTCCACGTTGTCCCGGGATCTCATCGAAGAGCCCCCGCTCTTATGCCGGGCCAAGGGGGACCAGCCCTCCCCATAAGTAGCGGCCCGAGTTTCTCCGGAAGTGCTCGGAGGTGTCCGGTACCCGCCAGGCCGTTGGGTTGAAGTAGCCCTATTGCACGGCCCTCGGACCATTCCCGGCTCGCGCATACACGGACTGGCCGGCTCGCCTATACGCGACCAAGAACAGGGGCCCGCCACCTAGGGCGGACCCCACTTGATTCAGTAGTCTGTGGACCCGAGGATTCCTCGGGCCCGATGTGACAGCGGGCTGGCTAGCCTTCTGCCTTGACGCTCTCGACCTTCGTGATCTTCATCCCGTCGATCGTGCCCATCACGGTCACCTTCGCGCCCGCGTGTCCCGTGACCTTGTCCTGCTCGGCAACCTCATAGATCTTGCCGTCCTCGGTGACGACAACCGCCGGCTCACCACCGCCGATGCAACCCTTCGCGCAGCCCGCGTGCGCCGCGCCTGCCTTGTCCGCTTTGGCGCACTTGAGGTCCGTGACGTAGCCCGTAACAGAACCCGCGAAGGCGAGCGACGTGACCAGCAGCGTCAGCGCCACCAGAGTGATCATCTTCTTCATCTCAATCTCCCTTCTTCTCTTCGCAGCCCTCACCGGGCTACTCAGAGTAGTCTACCACTCGCACGATGCCTGTCAAGCACTTCTCTTCTCGGGGGCCTAAGTCTTCGCCCCCCTAGTCGCTTGGGCGGGTCTAACGGCATCAGCCCGCCGGACCATGAGCGTTCCTTCCCGGAGTGTCTGGCCCTTCCAGCCGTGCCAATCGATCGATTCGGTCGAACTGCCCTGTCCGCTGCGGAACGGACTTGGACCGCAGCCGGCGACCGATGCGGCGATTCAGCCTGCCTTCTCGACGCTCTCGATGGAGGTGATCTTCTCACCCTCGATCGCGCCGGTCACCTTGACCTTAGTGCCAGCATGCGGTACTACCTTGGCCTGCTCCGCAACTTCATAGACTTTCCCGTCTGCCGTGACGACGACCGCGGGAGCCCCATTGGCGATGCAGTTCTTGGCACATTCCGCATCCACGTGACCGGACTTCGCGCAGCCCGCATCCAGCACGGTCCCTGTTACCGTACCTGCGATTCCCATCGAAGCGCTAAGCGCCAACAATCCGACGATGGCAAAGATTCTCTTCATATTCATATTCCCTCCTGATAGACGACCTAAGCCGACTTGCGGCCATCGTCCCAGAGCAACCCAGGTAAAGTCAAGGCCCAGTGCCTTGGATCAGTAGCCGTTTCGCCCGAGGACGTCGACGAGCTCCTTGACGGCGTCCGCACTGGCCTCAAGCGCGGCCCGCTCGGAATTGTCTAGCTCCACTTCATAGATGTGTTCCAGCCCGCCCGCGCCCAACTTGCAAGGCACGCCGACGAAGATGCCTTTTCGGCCGTACTCGCCCTCGAGTCGGGCTGCGCACGGCAGGACCTTTCGCTGATCCCTGAGGATGGACTCGACCATCTCCACGACCGAGGAGGAAGGCGCGTAGTAGGCGCTGCCCGTCTTGAGGTGGCCAACGATCTCGGCTCCGCCGTCGCGCGTCCGCTGAACGATCCCGGCAATCTGCTCCTGCGTCAGAATCTGGCCGATCGGTATCCCAGACACGCTCGTGTAGCGCACCAGCGGCACCATCGTGTCCCCGTGACCGCCCAGAACCATCGCCACCACGTTGCTCGCCGAGACGCCCGCCGCTTCCGCGAGGAACGTCCGAAAGCGCGCGGTGTCGAGCACGCCGGCCATCCCTATTACCCGGTTGCGGGAGAAGCCGGAGGTCTCCAGCGCGACGTGGCACATGGCGTCGAGGGGATTCGAGACGATGATCAGGATCGCGTTGGGTGAATAGCGCGCCGCTGACGCGATGCAGGACTGCACGATCGATGCGTTCTTCAGCAGCAGGTCGTCGCGGCTCATTCCCGGCTTGCGGGGAAAGCCGGCTGTCATGACCACAATGTCCGAGTTGGCCGTCTCCTCGTAGTCGTTGGTCCCGACCACTCGGACGTCCGTGCCCTGAACGGGGCACGCCTCGAGAATGTCCAGCGCCTTGCCCTGCGGGACGCCCTCAATGATGTCGATCAGCGTAACGTCGGCGAGCCCCTTGTCAGCGATCCGCAAGGCGCAGCTGGCGCCCACGTTGCCCGCCCCGATGATCGTAACCTTGCGTCGCATCTGTGCTGTACCCTCCGGTCTTCATCCCATGTGGCTGATCACCGCCGCACCAAACTCGCTGCATCGAACCTTGGTGGCGCCCTCCATCTGCCTGTGGAGGTCGTAAGTGACCGTCTTGGCCGCGATCGCCCCGGTCATGCCAGTCTCCACAAGTTCGGCCGCCTCCCGCCAACCCAAGTGCTTCAGCATCATGACCCCGGATAGGATCACGCTGCTGGGGTTGATCACGTCTTTGTCCGCGTACTTGGGTGCGGTCCCGTGCGTGGCCTCGAACAGGGCCTGGCTGTCTCCGATGTTTGCCCCGGGGGCCAGCCCAAGCCCGCCCACCTGCGCGGCGCACGCGTCGGATATGTAGTCGCCATTCAGGTTAGTGGTGGCAATGACGTCATATTCGCTGGGACGCAGCAGGACCTGCTGGAACATCGAATCCGCAATGCGGTCCTTGACGAGAATCTTCCCGTCGGGCACGACACCGCCGAAGCGATCCCAGACCTCAGCCTCCGTGACGCACGCTTCGCGGAAGTCCTGGGTGGCCACCTCGTACCCCCAGTCCCGGAATGCGCCCTCGGTGAACTTCTGGATGTTCCCCTTGTGGACCAACGTCACAGACGACCGGCCGTTGTCGATCGCGTACTGGATCGCGGCCCGCACCAGGCGCTTCGACCCAGTGATGGAGACGGGCTTGATGCCAATGCCGGAATCCGGCCGAATGTTCCGTCCGAACCGTTCGTTGAGGATGTCGATCAGCGCCGCTGCATCCTTGCTCCCCTGTTCCCACTCGATCCCCGCGTAGACGTCCTCGGTGTTCTCGCGGTATACGACGACGTCCAAAGATCCCGGACTCTTCACGGGTGAAGGCACGCCGGGATACCACTTCACGGGACGGACGCAGGAATACAGGTCGAGGATCTGGCGCAGCGCAACATTGAGGCTGCGAATCCCGCCGCCGACGGGCGTGGTCAGGGGCCCCTTGATGGCCACCGAGAGTTCCTTGATGGCATCGACGGTGTCTGACGGCAGCCACTCGCCGAACCTGTCGTAGGCCTTTTGGCCGGCGAAAATCTCGTACCAAGAAATCCGCCTGCTGCCGGAGTAGGCCTTTTCGACGGCCGCGTCCAGCACTGGCCGCGCCGCTCGCCATATGTCGCGCCCCGTTCCGTCACCCTCGATGAACGGCACGATCGGGCAGTCCGGGACGGTGCAGCGACCGGCCTCCATGTGAATCCGGGAGCCGTCAGCAGGGACAGGGGTACCGTTGAAGACAGGCATTAGGCTTGGAGTGCTGAGGCGGACGGGGCCGACGACCCGCCCCGCCTCTCGGGCGCGGCAGCTCGCCCACCCGACCAGAATCCAAGCATATCACCGGGGTCGAACGCGGGCAATGCCGATGGGCCGATGGGCCGCTGGGCGTACGATGGGACCTGCGCGCCGCAGCCGAGGCTGGAGAACCTTCGGGCACTCTCGGAGCCGGCGGGCGCAACTAGGGCACTCCGGGGGGCGGCCACCTGAGGCTTCGGAGCGGCAGCGAAGTCCAGCTACCGCACTGCGAAGTAGTAAGACTCCCAATGAACGGCGCGAAGTGACCGGCCAACCCCCCAGCAAGGCTCCCAAGGGTCTGATCGCGATCTTGGCGAACATCGGCCCGTCACTGATCCTCACCGCAAACGTGGTCGGGTCGGGAGAGCTGATCATGACCACGGCTCTCGGCGCCAGCGCCGGCTTCGTCGCACTTTGGGTGATCCTCGTCAGCTGCGCCGTCAAGGTCGCAGTGCAGCTGGAGTTCGGCAAGCACGCGATCGCATCGGGCGAGACCAGCATGCGTGCCTTCAACCGGCTGCCCGGTCCGCGGTTCTGGGGAGTGTCGTGGTCGGTGTGGGTCTGGCTGGCGGTGAAGCTGGTCCAGCTAGTGCAGTACGGAGGCATTGTTGGGGCCGTCGCCGCCACGCTCCACCTTGCCTTCCCCGGGATCGCGGAGAACGGCTGGGCCTGGGCGTGCGGAGCCGCCGCTGCCGTCTTGGTCTGGCGCGGCGGCTACCGATTCATTGAGAACGCGGCGATCGCCCTCACGGCCACCTTCTCCGTCGTCACCGTGGCCTGCGCGCTGATGCTGCAGTGGACGCCGTACCGCATCAGTTTGCCGATGCTAGCGAGCGGTCTGTCCTTCGACCTGCCGGTTGCGGCAGTCGGAATCGCCGTGGCGGCGTTCGGCCTGACCGGCGTCAGTGCGGACGAGATCGTCTCCTACCCGTACTGGTGCATCGAGAAAGGCTACGCATCCCGCTGCGGGCCGCCGGACGGCACTCCTGCATGGACGGAGCGCGCCCGGGGCTGGATCCGGGTCATGTACGTTGACGCCGCCTTCTCGTTGGTCGTCTACACGGTGACGACCGCCGCCTTCTACCTGCTGGGGGCAGCCGTGCTGCACGGCCGCGGACCGGTCCCGGAGGGTTCGCGAATCATCTCGGCCCTGTCGGCAATGTACACGGAAGTGCTCGGACCCGGAGCGATGGCTCTGTTCTTGGCGGGCGCCGCCACGACCCTCTTCTCAACCCTGTTCGTGGCGTGCGCCTCCAGCACGAGGATGTTCACGGATGCCTTCGCGCAGTTCGGACTCGTGCGCTATGAGGACAAGCGCGCTAGGCAACGCTGGCTCTCGGCCCTAGCCTGGCTGCTGCCTCTCGTCTGGACGCTCCTCTTCCTGTTTGTGAGGGCTCCGCTCGTCATGGTGGCCGCCGGCGGCGTGGCGCTGGCTGGGCTGCTGATCGTCGTTGCGTTCGCGGCGCAGCACTTCCGCTACCGGAGGCTGCCGCGCAGCCTCCGACCGTCGCCGATCTACGACCTGCTGCTCTGGACAAGCATCCTCGCGATCCTCGGGGTGGGACTTCGAGCGCTGCTGAGGTGAGGTCGCTCGGGCTCTGCGACCGGCCAAAGCGGTGAGAATCATTGCGCCGCGGCCCTAGCCGCTGCCGCAGGACTGTCCTCGGAATCGGAAAGGCATCGAGCCGGTACTGTTCCCAGCGTACGGGTCATCGATGGGGCCTGCGACGGTGGAAGCTGTCACGATTGGTAAGCCATAGATCTGTCCATCGCTCATCATGGATGGCCCCATCTAAACCCTTAGCTTCCAGTAATGTTAGAATTTAGGGAGCACCGGTCACTATCGGGAACAATGTTTGTGTTCACCCCGCAGCAACTTTGCCTACTAGGTTTGTCCGAGAACACTTGGCTGCGGCGCGGCGCAGCCAAGCGAAACAGATTGAGATTCAACGAGGAGGCT
>JAJDWM010000029.1 GCA_022825595.1 Bryobacterales bacterium
CGTGCGGCCCTGGAGCGCGATCCGTGTGAGAGGGATGGGCGGTGCCAGCCGCGGGATCGGCAGTCTTACGCCTCGTCACGCAGGGCCAATCGGGAAGTCCTTCCGGGTGCTCAAGTCCGGGGCGCACATGCAGGACCGCAACCTGCGCACGGCGGAGGCGCCAGCGAATTGCCAGAGGTCTCTGCCCGGGTGGGGCAGGACTTCGAGAGCGACCGTAGTCCAAGGCATGAGCGCGGAACTGATCGGAATATAGGCCGTGGACGTCTCCCTGGCATGCTTGGTGCTCACGGAAGGCAGCATGGCGACAGCGGCAATCCGCGGGCTACCGACGCGGCTCGGAGGCTTGGATTCCCGCATGGGGGCGATAAGGCCACGGCAAGCGCGACTCGAAGGTTGGATCGAAGGCTCTGGCCTGTTCCGTTCGCCGGAGTTGTTCCCCGAGGCCCCGCCCGCCGGCTCCGGTGACTGAGCGACGGCTCGACTCAGCGCTCTGTGTGCCTCGAGGCCAAGCTGGTTGAGTCCCTCTCCGAACTCGATTACGGACTGCCTGCGCTGCGCAAGGACGCCTGTCGCACGACGAAACTGGCGGCTATTGGGCTCCCGGTCCTACTCTGTCGTTGCAAGGCCTGCCGCCAGCTGACCTCAAAGTCCAATTGGTCCAGACCTCCGGCCCACCCGCCTGTTGAATGTCCGGGCCCGTTTCCGGAACGAATGAAGACCTCACTTGCGGACCTCGAACAGGCCCGTCCGGGCCCGCCCTCAAGATTCAGTGAGCCCTCGGCTGGGCCCCACATGCTCACCCTCGGCAAGCGGAAACCCCACCTAACCCAGCCGCCCGCGCGTGACCGGAATCAGTCTTGGCCCCGGCCTCCGGCTGCGCCGCTTCGCTTGCGGTCACCCGGTCCTTGCTTCCACAACCGCACTGTGAATCGGTGCCGCTCCTCGATGAGTTCGGGCTCAGTCCCGTTGTGAGCCAGCATTCCAGGAATCATCTTCTTCGAGACGCCCATGCCGTAAGCCTCAACGTAGCCATAGTCACGCATGATGTTGACTAGGGTCTGGTTTCGCGCGTAGCGCACTCCGGTCTTCATCTCCTCGACCGTCACGGTGTTGGGGAGCCGCCCCGGACTCACGATCTCCATTCGATCGGAATAGATCGACAGCATGATGTCCGTTCCGGCGATGCTGTAGTCGCGGTGCACGAGCGCATTGATCACTGCCTCGCGGATCACCTCTTCGGGATACTCCCAACTGCCGACCCGTCTTCCAGCTTCCAAGTGTGCATCAGGCCGAGTGTTGCGACGGACAAAATCCCATGCCTGCTCCACCAGTCCGCGCTGGCGGATTCCCGCTGTTGGAGTCCCCAGCGGCACCATTGGTCCCCGGAGGTCTGCGTCGGCGCGGGGGGCATAGTCCGGCTCGGCGCCATGATGACACACGGCCCGGATGCCAGACTGGGGCAAGTATCGATCCGGCGCCTGTCCGAACAACAGGATCCCGTCAATCGTGGCCGTGTGCTGTCCTGCCGATAGGGTCATGAGTTTAGTGTTCTTGAGAAGTGTCTCCCAGCCCGTCGAGTCATCGTCCCTTGGGAGCGTCCCGCCCTGCACGCGCCTGAAGTAGTCACGAATGCGACGGCCATCGAATGCGTCCAGTCCGGCCCCCGGCACCGGCTTCAGGCCATAGTGCAGCCGCCTTGAGGCCTGAAACATGCGCTCAAGTTCCTCGCGGCTCGCCTCGCGGGATGTGTCGCCGACCCGGATGTAGTAAGTCTTGCGAGCATGGTGGACGCGCGCGTAGGGCTTGTCAGGCCCAGCGGCGACGTGTATCGCCAGTACGTCGCAACCGGGAGCCGCGTCTCTCGCCCAAGAGAGGATTGGCGTGATCGGCGGCTCGATCTTGTCTCGGCAGAGATTACCCACCCATTCCTGAAGCCGATTTCGAGTGACTCCGGAAATGCTGCCGTCCTTCTCCACTCCCAAGAGCACTGTGCCGCCATCCAAGTTGAGGAATGCCACTAGTTCCTTTGCGAGCTTGTAGTTCGCTATGTCGTCTCGCTTGAACTCGAGGGTGGAGTCTTCATCGCTGCTAATCAGCCGGAGGAGTCTGGCCTTGGTCATGGAGGCTCCCTAGTACCCGTACTTCCGGCGCCTCTTCTCAAAGGCGTCCCGGCCGCCTTCGAGAACCTCTTCGATCAACGCCCTGACCGAGGGATCGTCGATGGATCCCATGTGGCCTGCGGCGATCTGTGCCCGCACCCCAGCTGCGTCTCCGGCGGCAGTAAGCCCAACGATCAGCTCGGCATCGCCCAGCACAGGGATATTGGCGTTGTGGGTCGGAAAAACGAACTGTCGCCGCTGCTTGGCTTCTCTCATTCGGGGTACGACGCCTTCCGTGATAAACCTGTTGTCCAGATCGTCTTCGGGCTGGTCAATGATCAACGGGGCATCGGAATCGATCAATAGTAGGAGCAGCACAGCGGTTGCCTTCTGTCCCGTGGACAACTCCTCTAGTGCCCGCCACCGAGGTGGCTTGCCTAATGGGGCCGTGTTCAACTGGATTGCGGTGGTCGGAGAGAGTTCGAGCTCTTCGATCAACGCAAGTGTTTGTTCGGACGCTCCGGAGAGGCGGCTGGCTTGAGAGGGCGGTATCCGGTAGCGCTCCCGGAGCGCGTCGGCTCCCGAACGGCACCTCTCGACGAACTCTGGCAACGAAAAATCGTTCGCCTCAGCAAGAACGTTGGTGGCTTCGGAAAGCCGACCGCCGATTCGCTCTCGGAGCAGTTGGATGAGCGGCTGCCGGTCCGCGGCAATGGTAACCTCAACTTTGACCCGATCACGAAGCTTCTCGCTGACACTTCTTGCTGCTCGGTCTAGCAGGCGGAACTCTTGCCCCTTCAGCTCTTCCCATTCGGCCACTTGGGCTCGTCGCTCCTTCAAGTGCTGCGCGCGCGAACGATTGAGCAGTGCACGACGCTCACCCAATGGACGAAGTCGTTCGATCTGGGTTCTAAGCTCGACGAACTCATCCGCTTGAATGGGCGAATCCTGGAGCTCGCGGAGGATACGCTCGTATTCCGCCAGCACGTTTCGTTTGCGCTCGTGCCAGCGGGAGCGGATCTCTGCGATTCCCTGGTCCACGCGCGCCAATGATCGGTCAAGACGATCGATCGTATTCTCAACTTCACGGCTTAGGCACTCGAGGACCCCGTTGGCATGCGCAATGATCTCCCCGCCTGGGAGGTTCGCAAGTGCTTCTGCCGACAGAAAGGCCCGGTCGATCGGGATTTCCTGCCTCAGGTTCCCCACACATCGCCGGAGGGAGGCGAGACGCTCTGGTATCGAGTCCAGAATGCGCTCTTCGCGGACAAGGAGACCTCGCTCGCGCAGCCGCTCCTCTACACCCGCTTCGCGATAGCGCGCCAGCGTCTCCTCAAGGCCGGGAAGGGCCGCCAGTTGGTCTCCGATCCGTTCAAGTTCTCGGTCGGTCTCCTTCAGGGATCCCCTCGTCGCAGCCAGCTCTCGCCGGAGTTCTGCCTTGCGCCTCGCCAATGACGGGTCTGGGACCACGAAGCGATCAAGCAGCCGCGTGAGGCTCGCACGATTCCCGGAAAGCTCGGAAATCTCGTGCTGCCCGTACACTTCGACGCGGGGCACAACGTCTTCCGGAAGCAAGTCCGTTAGATTCCCCTGCGAGTCCCGGACAATCGGTGGGTTCGGAACGATTCGCTCAATACGGTACTCTCGCGAAACTGGGTGATGAGAGCGAACATCTAGGGAAACCTTGGTCCCTCCCCGAAGGACATTCTGGACTATGCCCTTGTGGGCTTTGGCTGCTTCTGCTCCAACCGGCGCGAGGTCCATTACGTAGCGCAGGCTTTCGACGATGGTCGACTTACCCGCTCCACGGCCTCCGACGAGTACGTTCAAGTTCGGATTCAGGCGCACTCTTGCACCGTCCAAGAACCCGCTCTCCCATTCGATCGCGAGCAGTTCAGTATGCTCCGCCTGTTCCGGCTCACCTTCGCTGGGACGGAGCCGTATCCGTGAGCCTGGGTCCAGGAACGCCTGCCTCAGACCTTCGATTCCAATGCGGGACATCTTGATCCAACAGGTGGCGGAGCGCTCCTCTAGGTCATTGGGCTCTACGACATCGTTTGCGTTCACCGCCGCTACGGCTAACCCGTTGTCGGCGGGATGTGTTCGACGATAGGAGGGTTCTTGGTTGGTGACGATGCAACGTACACTCGGATGGAGCTCGTCAACGCGACCGGGAATCTGGATGGCCAGTAAGTCTTCACAATGCCACGCGCGGATCCGGGCTTGGCCTTTCAGGACCTTGAAGAGTCCCTTGTCGCTGGTTACATGCGCAGCGAACCCGATGCCTCCGTGGTCGCGAACCTTGGCGAGTGCCTCGGTGAAGGACTTATCCGAGAGGTCGGCCGACGGCCCGGGATTCAAGATGCCGAACTCACCCAGATACCGCTGTAGCCGATCATCGGGCGTGTCTGGGGGATACAGCAGCACCAAGTGGATTCCCTCAGTGGTAGCCAGCTCGAAACCGGGGAAGACCGTGATCCCCCGTTTCTTGGCCGCCGCCCGAAACGCCGGTACGCCGCTCGTGTCATTGTGATCGGCGATGCCGAGCACGGTGACACGAAGCTCCTCCGCTTTGCGTGTGACAGCGTCGGCGTGTGATTCGGGGTCTCCTTGAACCCTCTTGCCTCGAAACTTCCCTCCATAGCTCCACGGATTCACCTGCAAGGCGCACCGGTGGAACACTGCTCCAGAGGGCGGCTGACCTCTCTCAGGCGGTCTCATAGACAGTCCGTTCCTCGCTGCTGGCCTGCCAAGTCACTATCTCAGGGCCATCGCGGTACCGTTCCAAGTCCTCTCGGGATGCCGCAGCGGCGTAGACTCCGGCCCCCACCAAATCGAGATCGGTGCTGGACCGCACGCACTCCCGCGAGTCCGACCTAGACAGGAAGATCTGCTCCGGCTGTGCCACCGCGAGGTCGCGTCGCATCACTTCGTCCAAGTGAAGACGCTCCAACTTTCCTCCCATCTCAACCTCTCGTCAGCTCACGTACGCTTCAGTAGTAGTGTTGCACCTTCGTCACTCCATGCCAGGGAAGCCGGGGCAGATTCCCGACTCCGTTCCTGCAGTTCCGATTCTCCCGCACAGCTTGTCACCGCGTACACCGAGTAACAGTCCCTCCGACCCTAGGCCACGCGCCGCTCGTTCGAGGCAGCAGTGCCTCGTCACCACCGGACCGGGTGAGTCTTTGGACTTCGAACTAACGGTCCTCGCCCGACGATCCTCGACGCTCAGAATATCGTTTGCCACGGTCATCATGCGAATGTCGGTTGGTACAGAGTCCCGCTTCTCCCAGTACTCGATCACCGCATGCATGGCCGTCGTCTCTCGCAGTGGGCTTTGGCACGGCACCGCTGATGCACCGCGCTCCGGATGCGGCAGCATCAGTACCCTCTGGAGCATTGCGGCGCCCTAGAGCACCGTTGCGGCCTTTATCTCCATCTAGCCCCAGCGGCGGTCGCGCCGAGCAGTGCCCTGGGCATGGCGTGCCTCCGCCTCGGAAGCTCCATCTCATACCTGCCGACGTGAGCATTGGCCTAAGAGACGGAAGCCGCTTCGACCGCCGAGCGCGCTCCGTAGCGACCGCGGTGGGAGCGCTAGCTTGCACGCGTGATGCCGCCATTGCAGAGTCCCTTCCCATTTGGTCGCGAGAAGGCTGCCGGCGCGCCTGCTACAGCGCAACGGAGGGCAACTGTTCGGACGTTGTCCCCCTCAGGCAACGTGAACGGTCTCGCAGCTCGGTCGGCCCGTTGCAACGTTTGTTCCGACCCCTGAATGGCAGCGTGGGTTCAGACCCAAATCGGAAAAGGCAGTGACCGCGCAAGTGACCCCATCCAGCCTCGCGCTTGGAGCTGGACTCAAAGTCGGCAAGGCGAAGCTCGACGCCCTCGGCGGTCGATGCGACGACAGCAATGCGCGTTGGCGCTCTGGTGACCGTGCCTGACTTCTCGGAACGCAATCCGCCAAGGCGGTTTCTGTTCCCGATCGTGTGACCGCCGATATCGGAGTCTCGGTATCCCAACGAATCGGCGACCCAATCGGAAGACCTAGCACAGCTCTGCCAAGCCCACAATCTGCCACAGCGGGCATCCACACTTGCTCAATCGGCAACCTCGCAGCGAAACAGCGGGATTCGTCTCGTCCCCTCAGTACTTTCCAATTCCCTAGCGACGTTCTCCGGAGGCACATGCGGTGCACCCGTGTCCTCGCGACGGGGCAAGCGCATCCTCCCAGCCGGTGACGGCCGCAGGTTCGTTCGACGTGCTTGAGCCCCTGCCAGAGGCCAAGGCCACCGGACCGCTCGAGCGTAACCAAACGACCCTCTCCCGCCCGACGATACGGGAACGCCTCGAACGAGCTCACGTCCAACAAGGACCTGTCCAAGGCGACGGCCTCAGGGGCAGTGGACGCCGAGCAAGCGCAAATGAGCCAGACGTCATGAGACCCCGGAGAACCAACGCCCCGGCCCCAATCAGGTCGCTCAGCTCTCTCCGCGGGGACCGGGCCGCCGTGTGCCATTCTCGAGGCCCTTTGGCAGCTTCAGCAAGAACGAAGCTTCGGGCCCAGATGTGCAGGCCCGGTCATGGCGGCGTTCCCGAACGCAACTCAAGCAGTTGCGCGTCCGGCCGTTGCCCCAGCTCCACCCTACGGCAGCGAGCGTAGGCACACATAGATATATAAGGAGTGGTTTCCGAACTCGGCCGGTCGACCGCGAACGCCCCGTAGCCGTTCGAAACGGAACCTCTGGCCGCCCTGCCGTCCCACGCGCCGTGTCCGTCCGCAAACCTGCCCCCTCCGGTCGAAGCGGCCGATTCCGCGGCGCGGCGTCCCCCGAGTCAAGCCACGCGCCGACTGCGGTTTGGGGAATCCTGCCCAAGATGGCGCGACCCGCCATTCGCCATTCCGTCCGGTGTCTGTAGCGGGGCCGCTCCGTGCCTTCCGTCCCCCCTCGATCCGATCCCATCGACACCACGAACTAACAACTCCACTGACGGGGCAGGGAGCACGCCATCGATGCCATTCGGGCAG
>JAJDWM010000734.1 GCA_022825595.1 Bryobacterales bacterium
TCAAGGTCGCGATTGCGACGCTCGTAGGCCACCTGGACCGGACTCTCATCGTCTTTTTTCATCAGCGGCTGATACTCCGCCGTGGGGATGTTCTTTCGTGAGGCCTTGCCGTGGGTGAGACTCTCGACGGTCTTGGAATTCTTGCGTAGTTTCATCGGAAAGTTTCGATGCTTCAACGTTCTATTTGACTGGGTCGACTCCGAGATCGCGACAGATCTTTCGGGCTAGAATGTCGTTGATTTCACGGTGCCTTGGAACTGCGGAACGCCGATCGCCGTGTTCATTTCGCCACCAGGAGTGCCGTTTTCCTTCACGAATCAGCCGGCAACCGTGACGTTGCAGATGCCTCAAGAGTTCGGTCCGATTCATGCAACGATTACCTTCTCCTCGCTGTAGTCGTCACCTGCGGCGGCCAAGGCGTCCTGCCGATTGAACTCAAGTGCTTCAGTCAACGCTTCGGCAAGACTTCGGCGAAGTTCCTCGTGGGTGCGTTCCTGGCAGTTGACGCCGGGCACCTCTTCAATCCAGCCAATCCACCATTCGTCGCAATGCTTTACGATTGCCGTATATTCCACGTTCTTTCCTCCTTTCCTGCCTGTCCGGCGACTATTGCTCCGATCGACGTCGTGGAATGTCCTCGACATCCGGTGCGCTGCCACCCGCCGCAGCGAGCCACTGCGCAGCTTCGACTTCTGCCCCCCGAAGACACCGTTTGATCATGTCGTTGAACGCATCCTCGACCCTGGCCTCGAAGTCCGCCTGTATTTCGTACACCTCCGTAAACTCGGCGAACGCCCAGCGGCCATAGGAGCCGTGACGGTTGACTCCCGGCACCCAGTAGGTGTCCATGGCGGTCTTCTTCTCCTTGGCGTCCTCCCCGCGATAACCCTTGATCTCGACCACGAGGCGCAGGAGATCCTCGTCCCCGTGACCGTCGTCCACGAGAACGATGAAGTCCGGGATATAGGTCCGCGCTTCGGACGCGTACCGGTAAGGAACCTCGAAGCCGAGGCTATGGTTCTTGACGTACGCCCTTACCCGCGGATGGGATTCGGCCACGCGGCAGAACTCGGCCTCCCAGTCGCTGTCGAGGACCACCCAGTTGACGTGGCAGCGGTTGGGGTCCGTCTTCCAACGGCTTGTCTTTGTGGTGGTGAAGTTCACGTGGGCTGTAGAACCCACGGGGTTGTAGGGGTCCAACACCGCCTTGACGGGTCGGCTACTGTCCATCTCGGCGCGGGTGATGGCGGCGGTGATTCGCTCGCACGCCATGTCGGCCAGTTCCTGGTACATCAACTGAGCCTGATAGGTGTTGCCCTTGCAGACCAGACAGCGGTCGAGCCACTGCTTGGTCAAGCGTTTGAGTTGTCCGAAAAGATGGAGCTTGGGCTCTTCGCCCGGATCACGCCACTTGGTGTAGAGCAATCGCTGTGTGAGGTGGAAAAGCAGTGTCGACGGCCTCATGTCTCCCGTATGAACCAGATTGAGGTCGACGGCCTCGCCGATGATCCCCTGGTTCCGCGTGATGGACGGTCCCACGAGAGCCGGCGTCAGCTCCAGCACCGAGTCTTCGTTGAAATCGGCGGTCAGCCTCTCCTCGGGCAGCTCCACACGGTACCCCGCGACACGGGGAAAGCGGATTTCAAGCGCATCGCGATCGGGCCGCATGGCCTTGACCTGAACCGTCTCTCTCGGCGGTTTCGTCGGGACCACCACGGGCTTCGCGGTAAAGTTGAATGGTATGCCCAGCACGTCCGCGTACTCAACATCGAAAAGGTCGTCATCGTTGAGGTCGTATGACTGCCGGCGCAACGCCCGCCCAACCACCTGTTCGCAGAGCAACTGCGTCCCGAAGGCACGCACGCCGAGCACGTGGCTCACCGTGTTGGCGTCCCAGCCTTCGGTCAGCATGGACACGGACACCACGCAGCGGATCGAATCCCCCAGCCGCTCCGGTTTGCCGACGGTGTTCATGACCTCCCGGAGAAGGTCCTGATCGCTGATGTTCTCCGCCTTCTGACGATCGCCGGTGCGCTCCGTGATCTCCCGGCGGAAACGCTCGATCTCTTCCGCGGCCATCTTGCGGAAGTCCTTGTCCAGGGTGTCGCCGGACTCCAGTTGCTCGCTGTCGATCAGCAGAGTACGGGGCCGCGGGTAACGGTTGCCGTGCTCGTCAAAATTGCGAAACAGCTCCAGGCTGCCGTTCTGTAGCGTGGTTGAACCATCGGGGTTCTCGCGGTGAAACCCCGCGATGTAGTCGTAGACCAGCTTGGAGGTGGAGGTGTTGTTGCAAACAACGATGAAGCAGGGCGGCACCTCGATGCCCGCGCCCGCCATGGCATCGTAGGTCTTCTTGTAGTGTCCGTACAGGGCCTCCAGCGCGGTCTTGAGAAGGGTCGGAAGCTCCAGCGGGTCGAGACTGGCGCCCTTGCCGCGCCCCTTCTTCGGCATCGCGCCGCGGATATTTTCCCAAAGGTTGCGGAACTTGGGCATTTCGTCGCCCGGGACATTGTCGGCCACAGCACACGTGGAAGCTTGACAATGCCGCACTCGATGGCGTCCATGAGGGAGAAATCGTTCATGGTCCACGGGAACAACGTTCCCTCGGCGTAGCCTGAACCCCGAAGGAAGAACGGCGTGGCCGAGAGATCCAACACCCTGTTGACGCCAAGCTTGCGAGCCACCGACTCAAGTCCCGATATCCACAACCGGGCGGCCTCGGCGTTCTTTTCGGCCTCCTTCTTGTCGTCGCCCTTGAGCGCGCCTTCCTCGTCCTCACCCGGCTTCTCGCGGTAGCAGTGGTGCGCCTCGTCGTTCAGCGCCAGGATGTTCTTGATGCCCATGAGCTCGGGCATGACCCGCTGCAGCATCTGCCCTTCGGTCTCCAGGGTCGCGAGCACCTCACCCCGGCCCTGGAGCAGCGAGCGGCCGCCCTTGGAAAGAGCCATGCGGTCACGCAGTTTGAAGGCGTGGTAGTTGGTGATGACGATCCGCGCCTTCTGGAGGTCCGGGAGCATGTCGTTCGGGACCAACTCGCGGCTCTGATAGTAGCTGTCCAGATCGTTCGGTTGCAGTACGCGCAGACGGTCCTTGATGGTGATGCCAGGCGTGACCACCAAGAAGCCACGCGTG
>JAJDWM010000154.1 GCA_022825595.1 Bryobacterales bacterium
GTCCTTCAGTCGGACGATCGAGGGCGACTGTGACGAGGTGGACCGGTACTGCGCACTGATGCACCATCTCCGCCGGCAAATCCATCCCTTGACCAGAGCGGACCTGTTGGCAGTGCTGGCGGATGCGCCGCCGGCGACGCGTACGCGCTGGGATGCTCTGCTGGCTGCTGTGGTGGAGAACACCGCCCGGTTGTACGGCCATCCAGTGTCCGGCTGAGTCGACGAGCCTACGCATTTCCTAGAAGTCCCGTGGGTGGTTTCGACCAATCCGGTCAATCGCGCCAGAATCCGTCCTCTGCGCCCCGGGCGCATTCATCCGGCATAACGTTTTGCCTGACGCCAGCAACCTTGACGCAAGGGGCGGCGAGAAGCATGCCTGCCTCCCTTGAGGTCGGCCGGCCGCTCGACCGCCGCTCCATTACGCGAACCTTCGATTGATAGGCATCTCGCAGAGCGGGGTGTCAGGACACACTTGTACATCGTCGACAGCGCAGCGCTCGTCTTGGCACAACGCCACGGTCGGACGACGACGGCCGTGGACGCGCTGTCAATTGACCACCGGGGCCCAGTGTTGGATGCCGCAAGGAAAGTTGCAGCGGAGCACCGGATGCCAGACGACTGGCTGAACGACCAAGCTAGGTGGATTCCTGTGCTGCCGGCACTGGATGATCGGGCGGAGGTACTGTTCGAGTCGCCACATTTCATTGTCACGGGCGTGTTCCCTAGGCACATGCTTGCCATGAAGGTCCTGGCCGCACGATCGCGCGACCCGTAGGACGTCAAGTCGCTCGCGCGGGAACGTCGGCATAACCAAGATGGAGGATGTACTGGATGTGCACCGGGCGGTCTTTCCACACGCCGCTAGTCCCTGGCGAACCGAATGCCGCGTCGGGGCATGCCTCCAAGAAGTGTTCGAAGGCCGCCGCGGGCCCGTCTAGTCGGGGCGGTACTCCACACGCGACACGGACGGTGGGAAGTGACTGGAGTGCCGCCTACCGCCCGGTGTCGTCTATAATCCGCCCTGTCCGTCAGGGGCGAAAATCGGGCTGTGAGAAGTACTGAGGCAAATCCCATGCAGAGTCTGCCATTGTTCCGGCGTCTGGTTCGCGGAGTCGGCATGCGAACCTGCCTAGCCGCAGCATGCGTATGCATGACCGCGGCCTGGGGCCAGTCGCGACTTGAGGTTCCCGAGTTCCAGCGGGAACTCAGCCCGTATGTCCTTGAGCGGCTAGGCGATTCCGATCGGGATCTCTTCGAGAAGCTTGCTCGCGCTCCTCTGGAGGCCGTGTGGTCCCAACTCACCGCGAAGGGCTACAACCACTGCTTCATAAACGAACTTGACGCACTGCATCCTGACAGGCGCTTGGTAGGCAGGGCGCGGACCGCTCGTTACCTGCCCACCCGTCCGGACTTGCGCGAAGAGATTTACTCGGTGCGCAGACAACTGAACTACGTAACTGCCGAAGAGGCAGAGCCGGGAGACGTGCTCATCTTCGATGCCGGGGGAGACACGAGGTCAGCGGTATCGGGCGAGGTCACCACGATCCGATTCGTCGCACGCGGAGGCTCGGGACTAGTGGTGGACGGAGCCCTGCGCGACGTCCCGGAAATCGCCGCGCTCCCAATCCAGGTGTACCAGCGTCGGGGCCAAGCCGCTGCCGTACGGCCTCACCTGATGAGCGTCGATTACCAAGTTCCGGTGCGCATCGGCGGCGTGACCGTCCGGCCCGGCGACATATTGCTCGGGGAGCGGCACGGCATACTGGTGATCCCAGCTGCGCTGGCCGAGGAAGTGGTGGACGCAGCGCTTGCCAAGCAGGACTTCGAGAGCTTCCAACGCGGCCTGCTGCTCGAAGGGCGTTCGATCTACGGCGTGTATCCGCCTGACGACAACACGACACAGGAATACGAGGAAAGCCGTCAGCAGAAAGATGGCCGCTGAGTGTGCCGCAACCTCAGGCGAAGCGGAACAGCGGTGGGAAGAGCACGACCACGACTGCGGCCCACGCAGCGTACACAGGCAAGTAGGCGGTCTGCCACCGCTCTATCGCAGAGACTGCGGCCTTACCTCTTAGGACTCGAACATAGAGCCAAGCCGTCCAAGCAAGGTTGACAAGCAAGATCAGGTTCTCGGCCAAGGCCGCCAGCTTGTTCGCGCTCGCCCCGTACTCTGAGATCCGGTCCAGCACGGCGGCCAATGCCACTATGTCCACCAGCACAGCGCAGACCACAAGCACGAGCTGCAGCCGGTGGGACCAGTCGGCGCGATCGGACCCGTCCCGGGAGGAGAGCGAGTACAAGAGAAGGCAAACCACCAAGATCAGGATCACGTCGAAAGCAACCAGCACATGCCGCTCGACAGTGATGCCCTGTCGAGTCCACACCATCGTCGAGAGGAACACCACCAGCACGATCGAAAGTAGCGGCGTGAATACCCGAGCCAGAAGCAACGCCATTCCACCGATCATTCCGCGGCGCACTTCTGCCAGCCATGCGCTGACCGTGACAGCACCGCACACTCCGCATGGCAGGATCCAGTTCTCCGCGAACTGCTCAAGGTCGAGGCCGATCGAACTGAACAGGGCAACGGAGAGGGCGGTGAGAGCCCCACCGCCCAAGGCGATCAGCACAAAGCAGATCACAAGGTCTCCCGAGAAACGCACGAAATCCATGCGCCGGCCCATTCGAGACCACTTCCCACCGGTGTAGACTATGCCGACGAGCAGCCAGAGGGCGATCGGCATGTGCAGGGCGGACAGCACGACAGTCATCCCGTCCATGTCGAACGGATAGGCGTTTACCAACACAAAGGCGACGGCAAAACCGATCCCGGTGAGGACGGCCACCCTCCGCCCGGGGAATCGCTTCCACAGGAAGTACGCGGCCAGCCACGGCAGGGTGAAGAAGGCTGCGTTCCGCACGTAGAAGGCATCGGCCCGCTCTCCAGAGGCTGCCTCGGCTAGGCCGGCGAGCTTGACCGAGACGGCGGCGACCACGGCCAGCGTCAATACGACGACAAACTCAGGAAACCGTCGTCGCCTGGCAGCGTCGGCATCGCTCTCGGGCTCGCCTTGTGGCTCCCAGACCCTAGCCAGGTTCTGCCGAGCGTACTCCGCCGTGGGGGCATGGTCCACCGATACCCGGCGGACCGCGACCAAGAAGGCCTCATCGGGCTCGAGGCCGCGGCTCACTAGCTCCGCCGTCGCGCCGCGCAGCCTTTCCTCCGCCGCTCCAGCAGCATCCGGGCCATCCGCGCAGCGCCTCTGCACATGGGCGCGCCAACGGCCGAGCCGCGCCTCCAAGGAAGCCCCGCGTCCGCGCTCGGACTCCTTCGCCTCCTTCTCGACTCTTGCCATCGGTTGACTGTCTGGGCCCAATACTACCAGCGCACTGAGTGGCGGACGAACCTGGCGGCCGATCGTCAGAAGGCCAGCGGCAAGAAGGGCTCCGCGGTGCCCGTCGACTTCAGGAACCGGAAATCACACCCCTCGTCGGCCTGCATGACCGATTCCAAGAACAGCTTTCCGAAACCTCGGTCATAGTGGGGCGGGCGCGGATCCCAAGCGCTCTTCCTGCGCCGGAGTTCGCCGTCGTCGACCAGAAGGTCGAGTCGGCGCCCAGCGGTGTCGAGTCTCACCAAGTCACCCGTCCGAGCCAGCGCCAGCGGGCCTCCAACCGCCGATTCGGGGCTGACGTGCAGCACGACCGTGCCATAGCCCGTGCCGCTCATTCGGGCGTCTGAGATCCGCAGCATGTCGCGGACGCCTGCTTTGAGCAGCTTGGCGGGGATAGGAAGGTTGCCGTACTCGGGCATGCCCGGAGCCCCCACCGGACCGCCGTTCTTGAGCACCAGAACGGAACCGGCGTCCACCTCGAGGTCCGGCAGATCGATCCGCCGCATCAGGTCCTCGTGGTCTTCGAACACCACAGCCCGGCCCGTGTGCTGCAGAAGATCCCTTGAGGCGGCGCTGGTCTTCAGCACAGCCCCGCGCGGGCAGAGGTTTCCCCGCAGGATCACCGTTCCTCCCTCCGACTGCAGCGCTCGGTCGCGCGACCGGAGGACATCGCGGTCATGGCACTCGGAGCCGCGCACGTTCTCGGCGATGGTTCTGCCCGTGACAGTGATGCAATCGCCGTTGAGCTGGTCGAGAAGGTCGTTCATCACGACCGGGATCCCCCCGGCGTAGAACATGTCCTCCATGAGGTGCTCTCCCGAAGGCTGGATGTTGGCGACCACGGCCGTCTCTCGGGAGATCTCGTCGAAGCGCTCCAAGGGGAGGTCTATGCCCAGCCGACCGGCCAGTGCTTTGAGATGGATGATGGCGTTGGTCGAACCACCGATGGCCATGTCGACGCGCACCGCGTTCTCTACCGCCCCGCGCGTGAGAATCTTCGAGGGCCTCAGGTCTTCGCGCACCATCTCGACGATGCGCTCGCCGCTGCGGTGGGCGATCTCGTAACGGCGGGAATCGGCAGCCGGAATGTTCGCGCAGCCGGTCAGCGTCATGCCCAGGGCCTCGGCCAGGCTGGTCATGGTCGAGGCTGTGCCCATCACCATGCAGTGCCCGGCCGATCTAGACATCCCGCATTCGATCTCGCACATCTCCTCGTGGGTGATGCGACCGGCGCGCAATTCGTCCCAGTAGTGCCAAAGGTCCGTACCCGATCCTAGCTGGCGGTCCCTCCACCTGCCCTTCAGCATCGGGCCACCGGTGACGAATATGGACGGGAGGTCCGCACTGGCAGCACCCATCAGCTGGGCAGGCGTGGTCTTGTCGCAACCGCACAGCAGCACGACCCCATCCAATGGATTGGCGCGGATCGACTCCTCTACGTCCATCGCCATCAGGTTGCGG
>JAJDWM010000044.1 GCA_022825595.1 Bryobacterales bacterium
AGACAGCGTCCTCGTCGACGATCAGGCCGTTCAATCCGAAGTCTGCCTGACCGTGCTGTCCGTCGCTGCCCGGAGGTTGACCGAGGACGAACTGGAATCCGAACTGCGCACCAACATCGGTGAAACCGCGCATGAGGTGGCGGTGAAGTGGGGGAACTCGAGGCAGGCAACTGCAGTGAAGGCGCTGGTCTCGTGGACACGAGATCCCACGGGTCCGCCTTTGGACCTGCTTGAGTCCGGCTTGGCGTTGGGCGAGTCCGACCGGGCTTGGTTCGAGGATGCCTTGGCACCTGTCCACCAAGCTCTGCGGCAAGCCATTCGACGCTGCGCGGCCGACCCTCGTTACGCTCCGCGCATGGCCCGCAAGATCGACGGCTGCTTGAGGCTTGCGGGCGTCATGGGCGACATGGGCAAGGAGGTCCAGCGCCTACGGGAGATCGCAGCGGAGGCCCTCGCGGAAGCATCCGAGTTTCGCAACGCGAGCAAGATGCTGTCGCTTGTCAAGGAACCTGACCCGAGGACGGTTGGGCTGGTCGCGGAGGGCCTCGGTCGGTACGCGCAGGCTGGCGCAGCATTTGAAGATGCCGCCATGCCCGAGGCTGCTCTGCGCAATTGGCGCTTGGCAGGGAACTTCGAGAAGGCGTTGCAGCTTGCCGATGGCCAGACGAGGAAGGACCTGCAGTGGTTGATTGCTACGGAAGAGCATATGCGCGTGCGGCCGTATGAGTTGCAGGAGCGACTCTCGCCGTCGGAGCGATCGCGGCTAACCAAAGCAACGCGCATGCCAGCGAGGAGAAGACCCGCTCGGGGACGCGGCAAGAGCCAAAGGTGAACTAGGCGATTGGACCACGAGGGGAGGGTGGAGATGCCGAGAGCAAAGAATAGGCGCTACCGTCAGATGCGAATTGACGAGCTGAGCAATGCGATTTCGAACCTTGAGAATCGGCGTGAGCGCGGGAGTTTCGAGAGTGCCCTGCCGCTTGCCGAAGGCCAAGCGAAGGCTGACTTGCAGTGGATGATCAAGACCGAATCCCTCATGAAGCGCCGCCCGGTAGGCATTCAGGATCGCCTGACGAACGCTGAGAGAAAGAGACTGGGTCAGGCGATGCGCCTGCCGCGCCCAAGAAAGAAGCGCATCGACTAACCCCGGCAATAGCCGTGGCGCAATTCACCGCCCGGCCTCCCGCGACGTAAGGGCTCGGGCGGAGTGTGACGATTCCCGTTCGAGCCGGCCGGGAGGGGGCCTGCCGAGCGATCGATTGGGAGTAGGTACCCAGTTGTGGCCAGTTGGCCTCCATCCATGCGCAGGCAATCGTGCGACTTGAGCTCAAGCGCTCAATATCGGTCTCCCGAAAATCGGGACCCAGCGCCCATTCCCCGCCCGAAAGGGCTCCCAACCCGACAGTGGGCACCGCTCCAGACTTGGCTGTGGCCCTCGGAGACTGGCAAACGGGATCGGAAATGGCTGTGGTGGGGCATCGCCGCGCGACCTGCTCCGCGGCTCATTGCGGGGCGTGTGTCGTTGAGTGAGGGGCGCTCACAGCCCGTGGCGACCGAGCGTTGCCTCCAGAGCGGCGAGGCGTGCCTCGGCTCGTCTCCGCGCCTCGGCCTCCTCATCGGCTCTCTCTTCGGCCTGGCGTCGTACCTCAGCCTCCCGATGACGTGCCGCAGCCTCCCGATGACGTGCCGCAGCCTCCTCATCGGCCCGCTCCTCGGCCCGACGACGTGCCGCGGTCGCCTCCTCCAGCTGTGCTCCCCATTCCGCGGACCAAGGGTAGTCCTTCCCCCTCTGCAGGTCCCGTACCCGCAAGAACGCCCCTTCCGGCCGGAACGACACCCCCAGCACCTCGCTCCGCATCGATTCCGCCTCCCGAGCCAGCTCCGGGTCTGGCCCCAACTGACGGTATCCCGACCCCTTCAGCTCATAACCCACCAGACGCGGACCCGTCCGCGCCTGATCGGGCTGGAATACGAAATACTCCCGGATCCGGATCCGCTCGTACAGTTCCTTCTTGTCGCGCCGGTTGCGCACTTCGTTTGGGGGCGATACCACCTCCAACGCGAAGTCCGGCGGCTTGCCCTCTTCCCACAGCTTGTACGTGCTCCGGTCTCCTAGGTCGTGCCCCAGCACCACGATCAAGTCTGGCGCCACGAACTTACCGACCCGCCGTCCCAGCACGCGACGCTCGTCGGCCTCCCCCCGCGCGTAGTAAAGGAACATGTCCCCTTCCACGACAACGTTGGGAACGCCGCGGAAATGCTCCCGCAGGCTATTGCGCAGTTCCACCACCGCGTTGGCTTGCAAGGGATTGTCAGGCAAGAAGTGGCCGTCGGAATCGGGGTACTCAAGGGGCTCGGGAACCGCTGGCGGCGGCACCGACACGGTTGCCGGGACGGACACGACGCGCTGCTCGATGCTGCTCTTGTCCGTCATGCGGGCCATGCGGGTGGAACAGTCCCGCGCCGGCTCAGCGTAGCACTCGGTGGCCATTCACGGCCGGGCTGCCGAGATCAGACGCCAACCTCCCGAATCACCGAGAGCTTCTCGTCGCTGAGGTACGCGTAGCGGTTCACCCAATACCCATGGCTGCCGGCGTCGCGCGCCACTTGGAGGCGCTTCCGGAAGTCCTCCAAAGGTCCGTACCCATGCGCTAGGACGTACACGGGTGTGTCTCCCGCGTCGCGCTGGGCTTGGCGGATCTTGCGGACTTGGGCACTTGGCCCCACGGGATGCGGAACGTCTGGGGGCGGATAGGAATAGGCCTCCACGCTGCCGAGCCCACTGTCGTCGGCAATGTCGAGCAGGTTCACGAGCGCGCCGGCCAGCAGTTGGCTCGAGAGTCCGGGATTAGCCTGCAGGATCTGGTCGCCGTAGAAGCGCAGCATCATGGGCCAGTGCATGGTGTAGAGCTTGCAGCTGATGGCGCTGGAGTGCCGCGCCACCCGCCGGAAGTCCATCCCCGAGACGATCGTCCAAGGGGGTGGGAAGGCGTTCGGGAGAAGCTCGACAGACTGGCCTCCGGCCTCGTCCATCGTCTCTCGGAAGCCTCGGATCATCTCTTCCACCAAGGCAGCCTTGAACCGCAGCCAAGCACCAACACCTGGAAAGTCGGAAAGGAGGCGCAACAGGTGGTACCGACCGCCGTCCCCGTCTAGCGCCCAAGGTTCGAGGTCTGCGTCCGTGAGTCCTCCGTGGAGCTTGCGGTACAGCCCGCCGACGTCGCGGCGCATGCGCTCGAACGGAAAGCCCATCCGCTCTGCCGCCCTCTCAGCTTGGTATCCGAAGTCCAGGAACGCGGAGTCGAGAAAGTACGGTGGGTACTCGGGCCAGTCGATTCGCAGCCCGTCCAAATCCGGATAGTTCTGGAGCAGGTCCCGAATGAGGGCGTGCTCGTAGGCCAGTATGTGCGGGCTGGCAAGGCTTCCGTTCTTTGCGAGGCGTCGCTCCGGAATTGTGCCGTCCGGCAGCCGGGCCCTGTCCGACTCGACGGGCCCGCCGAACTGCACTCGGTACCCCGGAGGGATTGCCGCCTGCACTTGGAAGTAGACCTTGATGCCTGTGTCGTGGGCAGCCCCGATGAAGTCGCGAAGGATATGCCCCTGCTCGCGCGTCAGGTCGGTCGGTGCGGACGGGCGATAGCGGAGGCCCGCGTAAAGCCGGAGGTCGGGTGTGAAGCTCGGCGCGGTGGTCACCCACACCTCGCGCTTGCCGAACAGGGGCCTGTCCAACAGGCGAACACTGCCGGCGTCCGCGTCGGCCGGGGGCTCTCGCTGACCCGTGGTCCGGTCTGCCTCCTGCATCAAGTAGGGAGAGGTCGCGACAGCATTGGCGCCGATGTCTGAGAGGTTGCCCAGAACGCCGTCAATGCCTTCGCTCTGGATGTATTCCGGCAGGACGGTGACGCCCAACAGCTTGGCCATGGCCCGAGAGTACAACACCGACCGCTCCTGCCCGGATTGAACCCTCAGGTGCTACAATTCCCCTAGCTGGACAAGAGTGGGCCTGTGGCGCAGTTGGGAGCGCGCCTCCATGGCATGGAGGAGGTCGAGGGTTCGAATCCCTCCAGGTCCACCAAGCCCTGCAGGCTGCGCCATCCGCTGGATCCAGAGCTCTGCTGACGGCGCGCCGCGCTCCGGCGCGAGAGTGCGCGGATGACCATGGGCGGGCCACGGGATCGTCGCCAGTTCCTGAAGGGGGCCAGTTACGCCCTCGCGCTCCCGTTGCTTCCGTCCTTGCCGGGTGCGCCGACGAAGGGGGACACCTCGGGGCGGCGTGTGCGAAGGCTCGTGTGCGTCGGAACGCAGCTCGGGTTCTTCAAGCCGGAGTTCTTCGCTGCCAAGGAACGGCCCCGCCTATTGGCCCCTTTGGACGACGCCGGCCTTGCGAACGACTTCACGACCCTGTCCGGACTTGACCACAAGGGGCCGACCGGGAATGGCCATCAACTGGTCTACACCCTCTACACCGGCCACGTTGTGCGCAGCATCTCGCTCGACCAGTTCGTCGCCCCCGCGCTTGGCAGAGACACGCGTTACCAGTCGCTCCAGCTGTGCTGTGGTTCGGCCCAGCAGAAGGCCTCGCTATCCTTCTCCGCCACTGGCGTTCCGTTGCCGGTGACATTGAGGCCTAGCACTCTCTACGCACGGGTGTTCGGCGCGGGGTCCGTCGAGTTGAAGCGGCAGGCCTACATTCTGGAGTCGGGACGCAGCTTGCTCGACGAGCTCTCGGGCGAAGCCAAGGCCCTCAGCGGCCGCGCCGCTCCGGCGGACAGGCGGAGACTCGACGAGTACCTAACATCAATGCGCTCCGTGGAGGGCAGGCTGCAGCGGCGGCGCGACTGGCTGGACAGGCCGTTCCCCGATGCCCCGGAATCCCTGCGCCTGCCTGTCGAGGAGAACGTCGACGGATCGTTCCTCCTCCAGAACGAGGACCTTATGTGGGACTTGATGGCGCTCGCCATCCAGAACGACTCGACCCGCGTCATCTCACTCACCATCCCAATCACCGACAGGGCGCTGATGGTCGACGGCAGGCTCATGGGCGAGGGCTACCACCGCTTGTCCCACCACGGAAACCGTGCGGACAAGATCGAGGGGCTGCTGCAGATTGAGGAGCGGCACATGCGCGGGGCGGCGCGATTCCTCAGGTCGCTCAAGGCAACTCCGGACGTCGGCGGCGGCAACATGTTGGACTCCACCGTCACGCTGATAGGGAGCGCGATGGGAGACGCCGCCGCCCACAGGCGCACGAACTTTCCGCTGCTCGTCGCTGGGGGAGGATTCTCGCACCGTCGACATGTTGCCTGCGGTGACGGCGGCCCGGATAACACAATGGCCTGCGACCTCTTCGTCACTGTGCTCCAGCAGTTAGGCTTCGAAGTCGACCGATTCAGCACCAGCGAGTCCGACCTCAACGGCGTCTTGACGTGAGCGTGCCGCTTCCGTCGGCCGCGATGTCAGCGCTGTTGCTCTTCGCGGTGGCCGTATGTCAGCAGGGCATTGCGGGGGACGGCGGCTTCGCGGCCGCCTACTGCCTGGGCTGCCACGGCGCCTCGCAGCCGCAAGCGGGCTTTGTCGCAGAGATGACGGCGCTTGATCCCGGCGATTCGGGCTCGCGCGAGCGTTGGTCTCTCGCTGCCGGTCTCGTCTCGGCGGGCCTGATGCCTCCGCCCGGCGCCTCCCAGCCGTCAGCATCCGAGAGGGAGCGGTTTGCGGAAGCGGTCCAGGAGCGGCTGAACCCTGTCGCGGCCGAGACCGAGGGCGGGGGCTTGTCCCGGAGGCTGAATCGGATCGAGTACCTCAACACCCTGCGCGACCTGTTCGGTATTCGTGAGATCCGGCTGCCGGTGACGTTCCCTGACGACAGCCCGTCGGAGAGGTTCGACACCATGGCTGGCGGGCTTGACCTCACGCCCGGGCATCTCGATGCGTACCACGAAGTGGCGGTCGACATCGCGGACAGGATGGTGCCGCTGCCGGGGAGGCCCATCGTCAGATCGTCCGCCGATCGGACGAACGTTGGCCAAGACCCGGCCCGGACAAAGTTCTGGACGCGTGACGGCGACGATACCGGTCTGTACTTCACCGGGGTCAATATCGCGGGATGGTCCGGCGCGCTGTGGGACCGAGCATTCATTGCACCGTCGTCAGGCGTCTATCGCGTGCGCATGAGAGTGAGCGCCGAAGCCGCGAGTGGGGCCGACGGGAAGCCATTGCGACTGGGATTCTATGCTTTCAACCCGTCCGACTACGACTTGCCCAAGCGGGCCCTGCGGGCAAGGCTGCCGCGTGTGGGAGAACTGGTAGTCACCCACACGGAACCGGTGGGCATGGATGCCGAAGTCCACCTTGAGAAGGGCGAGACCTTCCACGTGTACGTGGAGAACAGGTTCGTCGGCCGATATCCGGAAGTCCTGAGGCGGGACCCTGGCTTTACCGAAGACCTGCGGAGGTTGCTCGCCAAGTACCTCGAAGCGGCGTATGGCGCGCCCGAGCCCACCGTTCGCTTCGAGCACATGGAGGTCAGCGGACCACACGGCCCGCTGCTGCGCCAGCGGGACTTCCTGAAGGGCAGGGAACACCCGTCACTTAGGGCGTACGCGGAGACCGCCCTCCTGCCTCTCGCCGAGAGGGCGTTTCGACGGCCGCTCTCCGTCGCGGAGCAAGAAGCCCTCATCGCCGATGCGCTCGAGCACATGGAGAGCGCACTGGCGCCCGAGCACGGCATTCACTACGGAATCCGCCGGATCCTGCTGTCCCCGCACTTCCTGTTCCGAGCGGCCTCGGGGGGCATGTCGTCCTCGTACGCACTCGCCGGCGGCCTCTCGTACTTTCTCTGGAGCACGATGCCGGACGCTGAGCTGCTGGAACTGGCGGCAAACGGGACGCTATCTGCCCCCGATGTCGTTCGCGCACAGATCGAGCGAATGGTGCGAGATCCGCGTGCGGCCGAATTCGTGAGGCACTTCACCGGCCAGTGGCTGGCCAACCGCAAGGCCTCGGCGGTCATGGTGTGCGATGTCCGCCATGTGTGGAGCGAGCTGATCCGTTACGGGATGGTCCGTTCTGCCGAGATGTTCTTTGGCGAGATCCTGCGCAGTAATCTCTCGATCCGCAACTTCATCGACTCCGACTTCACGTACGCAAACGAGCCGATGCGCATCGCTTGGGGCATTCCCGGAAGTGAGGTGGACCTGAGGAGGCTGGAGGCCGACCAGCGGCAGAGCCTCATATGGCCGGAGCCCGACAGGCTGGATCTGGCCTCTCTCGAGCCTAGCACACCCTCGAACGTGGAGCTCCGTGGCGGGGTGCTCGGACTCTCCGGTGTCTTCGCGGCTACGGCCGACGGCGTTGAGAGCTCGCCCATCCTCAGGGGCGTTTGGGTGCTGGAGAATCTTCTGGGAAGGCCTCCTCCGCCTCCGCCCAGCGATGTGCCGGCATTGGTAGCCGACACGACCGGGGCCCGAACCGTCCGGGAAACACTGGCAGCGCACCAGAGCGTCGGCTCTTGCGCGGTGTGCCATTCCCAGATCGATCCCATCGGGCTGGCTCTTGAGAACTACGACGCGGCGGGTGGCTGGCGCGATACCTACTACTCATCCGAAGACGGCGCCGGGCTTCCGGTGGATGCCCGCGCCGAACTGGCCGATGGCACGAAGCTGGACGGGCCCCAAGGCCTGAAGGACTACCTGTTGGCCCGTCCCCAAGAGTTCACTCGAACCCTTGCGGGACTGCTGCTCGAGTACGCCACGGGCCATACGCCGTCCGCGGCCGACCATGCCTTGATTCGGGAGATAGTGCAAGCCGAGCCGGAAGGCGGATATGGCCTCCGTGACTTAATCGCCGAAATTGTCGTAAGCGAGGGCTTCTCGGCCAGCCGGTAGCGTTACCGTCGCGGGCGACGCCCGCACGGAAGGTTCTTACCGCGGTCCTGAGCGCGATATATTGAGGTCCCGGCCAACGGCTAGCGGCTTTTCCGGGCCGCGGTCGGCCGAGAAACGACTCTGAAGTGATGCGTATATCTGCCGCTGCCATTGCCTCTACGCTCGCCCTGGTGGCGGGCTGCGCCTCGGAGGGGCCCCGTCCCGGGCCCAACATCGTCGTAATCCTCGCCGACGACTTCGGAGTTGGAGACATCCAGGCCCACTACCCG
>JAJDWM010000552.1 GCA_022825595.1 Bryobacterales bacterium
CACGCGGTCGAAGTCCACCTTGCCCTTGGCATCGAGGCCGTACGCCCAGAAGCCGTGTCCCTTCAGCTCGTCCAGCGCCCGGCCCAAGTTCTTGACCCGTACCACGGGCATGGACTCCAAAGCGCCCGCAGCCGCCTTGGCGGCCGCTGGACCGAGGCTCGCTGAGCGCCGCTCCGGCACGATGACACCGGCGGCTCCGGCGGCCTCCGCACTGCGGATGATCGCTCCCAGGTTACGCGGGTCTTGAAGCTCGTCGAGCACTGCAACAATGCACTGCTCCGGCGCGTCGGCGAGCACGTCCTCCAGTGCCGCATAACGCTTCGCCGAGGTCTGTGCGACCACTCCTTGGTGTGCTGCCGTCCCGGCCAGGCGTCTCACGGCCCGAGTCGGCTCAAAGCGCACCGGTATGCCGAGGCTGCGGCACTCCTGCACGATCTCCTGCAGACGCGGGTTGCGGGATCCGCGGGCGATGACGATCCGCTCGATTGACGCTCTGCCGTCGGCTGCCTTGCGCAGCGCTGCCGTGACGGCGTGGATGCCAATCAGGCGACGCATCCCACGCAGCCTAATATAAAGGGGGTTCCCGCCGTAAGGCCCACCCCACCACTCCGATCCGGATGCTGCGGTTCGTCACAGCCGGCGAGTCTCACGGCGAGACGCTTGTCGCGACGCTGATTGGCATGCCGGCCGCCGTTCCGGTCGACATGCAGGCGGTCAACCGGGAACTTTGGCGTCGCCAGCAAGGCTACGGTCGCGGCGGTCGCATGAAGATCGAGAGCGACCGCGCACACGTCGTGTCCGGCGTGCGGCACGGGCAGACCATCGGCTCTCCGATCGCGATCCTGCTTCGCAATCGGGACTGGAAGAACTGGGAGCAGGCCCTCCCGGTCGAGGACTTTCAGGGGTCGCAGCAGCACGCCCGTCCAATGCACCGCCCGCGGCCCGGGCATGCCGATCTCGCCGGTTGCCTCAAGTACGACTACCCGGAGGCTCGCTATGTCCTGGAGCGAGCCAGTGCCCGGGAGACGACAGCGCGCGTCGCCGTCGGCGGATTCGCGAAGCTGCTCCTCGCCGAATTCGGCATTGGCGTGCTCAGCCATGTTGTCGCGGTTGGGGACGCGCGACTGGAGCGGCCGGCGTCCTGGGACGAGCTGCAGGCACTGGCTGCCAAGGATGACGTGCTGCTGAATTGCGTCGATCCGGAGGTCGAGCAGCGGATGAAGGACGTTGTGGACCATGCCTACCGCACCGGCGACACGCGCGGGGGCATTTTCGAGGTTGTAGTGCACGGAGTTCCGGTCGGGCTTGGTGCGCACATCGGATGGGACTCGAAGCTTGACGGTCGGCTCGCGCAGGCGATCGTTTCGATACAGGCTGTCAAGGGGGTCGAGATCGGCTCAGCGTCGCTGGCCTCTGCCTCTCCGGGTTCGCGCGTGCAGGACACCATCCATTACGACAAGAAAGGTAGGCGCTTCACGCGGGGCTCCAACCGGGCAGGAGGCCTTGAGGGCGGCATCACGAATGGCCAGGATCTGGTAGTGCGAGGGCACCTGAAGCCCATTTCGACCCTGCGTCGGCCGTTGGAGTCGGTAGACCTCAGGACCCGCGAGCCGGCGAAGGCAGCCTATGAGCGCTCCGACGTCGCGGTCGTGCCGGCCGCTGGCGTGATCGGAGAGGCGATGGTGGCGCTGACCGTCGCGGGTGCGTTTCTCGAAAAGTTCGGCGGGGATTCGCTGGGCGAAATACGCCGGAACTACGAGGGGTACATGGAGCAGGTGCGGCGCTATTAGGCCCCACCACAGCTGCCGGCAAGCGCACCATGGACGATCGGGCCAGGCTCAAGGCCGTTCTTCTGCGCCACTCCGTGCTGCGGGGCGACTTCTTGTTGGCGTCCGGCAAGCGCAGCAAAGTCTATGTGGACTGCCGCCTGACGACCCTGCGGGCCGAGGCGATGCCGTTGATCGGCAGGCTCTTTCTCCGCCGGATGCGGGACCGAGGCTGGCAACCAGCCGCCGTCGGGGGCCTCACGATGGGGGCGGACCCGCTGGCATGCGCAGTAGCGCGCGAGTCCTTGGGCTCGGATCGCCGGATCGACGCGTTCGTGGTGCGCAAGGCCGGCAAGGGCCACGGTCGGAAGCGGTTTGTTGAGGGATTGGCGGAGACTCAGGGCGTGAGGTGTGTCGTCCTCGAGGACGTCTGCACGACCGGAGGTTCGGCGCTGAGGGCGGTCGAGCGCGCCCGCGATGTCGGCATGCAGGTGCTCGGCGTTTGCTGCATGGTGGATCGCGAGCAGGGTGGCGGGGCCACCATCGCTGCCGCCGGCCTTGAGATGGAGGCGCTGTTCACGCTGAGAGAGCTCCTGCAAGGCTGAGCCGCCAACATGCCCGTTCGCAGGCGTGTTGCTATCATGTTGCACGAAGGGCGATCGATCTTCCGGTAACGCCCGCCGCCCGTAGGGTCGATCGGGTCCGGCGAGTCGCATGTTCGAGCGCTACACCGAGAAGGCGCGCCGGGTCATATTCTTTGCCCGCTACGAAGCGAGCCAGTTCGGAAGCCCGTACATCGAAACCGAACATCTCCTGCTGGGGCTGATACGGGAAGACAAGGCCCTAGCGAACCGCTTCCTGCGCTCGCACGCCGCGGTCGACTCGATCCGCAAGCAGATCGAGGCGCACACCACCATCCGGGAAAAGGTGTCGACGTCCGTCGACCTGCCGCTAAGCCACGAGTGCAAGCGAGTGCTGGCCTACGCCGCCGAGGAAGCGGAGAGGCTCTCGCACAAGCACATCGGCACGGAGCACCTGCTGCTCGGCCTGTTACGCGAGGAGAAGTGCTTCGCCGCCGAGATCCTCCACGAACGAGGCCTGCGTCTGTCGACCATCCGGGAGGAGCTGGCCAGGGTGCGGTCGGAAAAGCTCTTCGCACGCCGGCCGAAGGAGAGCACGGCGCTGGCGGAGTTCAGCCGCGACCTCACTCAGGAGGCTGCGGACGGCAAGCTTGACCCGTTGATCGGAAGGGAGGACGAGCTCGAGCGCGTCGTCCAGATCCTCTGTCGGCGGACGAAGAACAATCCAGTCCTGATCGGGGAGCCCGGCGTCGGCAAGACCGCCATCGTGGAAGGCTTGGCCCAGCGCATCGCCAACGGGGTCACCCTGCCGTACTTGGCCGAGAAGCGCATTCTGGCTCTCGACCTGTCGCTGATCGTCGCCGGCACGAA
>JAJDWM010000079.1 GCA_022825595.1 Bryobacterales bacterium
GAGATCCGCGTCGTCGGCCGCGCCGTTTGGGTCTCCAGGCGACTGTAGGGGGGAATACGTTCGGCCTGACCCGCAAGTCGCGATCAGCTTCAACCTCACACCTCAGGAGATACTCGTGAAGCACCCCAAGTTCAATGCGAAGATGACCCACGCCGTCACGGAGCGCGTGCTGCGGAGCTGGTGCGGCGTATCTGACGCGTACCTGTTCAGTGTTGCGAACTGCCTCAGCCGAGCCTTGGAGTTACGGACGAGCCCCGACGATATGGGGGCGGGGATGGGGGGTGACGGGGAATACTCGGGATGGTACATGACCGTTGCCCAGGACAGCTTGATGTACGCCATGGAGATGACCCTCAAGTCCGCGCAGATGATCGACGGATACCACGGATTCAACAAGGATCTGGGCGTCCCGGGCTTCATTGAGAACTTCGAATGCGGCGGCCTGACGTATGTCTACGTCCGCCCCACCCACCGGTTGGACCAGATCTACGGTGCCGAAACATCGGATACGATGAAGCAGGCGCTGGAACGGGTGGCGCCCGTGGGGGAGATCCTGAAGATGGTCTACGAGACTCTCTACAGCGACATGTTCGGCCACCTGAACTGGGGTCCCGGTAGCGACTACAAACCGAAGAGTGGTAACATCCTGCACGACAGCCTGCGGTACACTAGGCACTGGATGTCCGCTTGGTTGAACCCAGGCACCCTACAGCTTGCTGTGACCGCCTTCGCGCGCCTGAACTCGATCCTACCGGGGTGGTTCCGTGACCCGGAACTGAAACTGACGGAAGCATGATCCTTAGGCAGTTTCCTGGCCAACGTGAACTACCGCGCTATGGTGCCGCCCGGAGTCTTCCTAATCCGGGGCGGCATGGGGCTCGTCGCCAGCCGGATCGAGCGTTCCGGCAGGTCACGCCACGGGTGGCGCTCAAACCCTCACACCGGCGGCTGCAAGACACTGCGGTAGGCCTTCCGCTTGGCGGCGGGTCTTGTCGTCTCTGTCACTCCTCATCTCGCGGCTCCCTAAACTGCATGGGCGGAGTCCAGATGCCTGGCCCTGGCTGCCTCTCGCCCGTTAGGCAGTTCCGGTACAGCACTTCGGCCGATACTGTCGTCCATCCCGGCACATGCAGGTCTCCGTCATCGTTCACCAACATCTTCACCCACCTCTCGGCCATTTGCTTGTGTTGCCACTCCGGCAGCTCTTCCGCTGGCCCCATAGGGATCCGCGCGAAGACTCCATTTTCGAAGGCGACGCTGGCTTCGTATCGGAACTGCGGGTCTTGCTGATCCCAATGGACGACCGGCCGCGCCGAGATCAGGTCTGGCCGGGCCTCCCCGGGGCGCTCTGTTCTGTCGAGCGTCCAGAAGCTTGCCGTTCCCCCTTCATCAAGCCGAATGGCGTTGGGTTCGTGCAACCATCCCATCTGATTCAGGAAATCGAGCACGTGTCCCAGTCGCATCTGCATCCGTTCATCCGTCTCGAACCACCGCAGGATCTCGCAGTCTCCCGCTTCGCCCTTCCTAGCGATGCCCGTATGGATCAGGTTGTTGCGGATGTGGCGGAGGTCGCCGATCACCTGCTGGCGGGGACGGATAATCCCGGGCACGCCTTGTGCGGCATATCTCAGGTGGTTCCGGTATCCGCTCTCCCATCGGTCATATACCTCGTAAACCCATCCCCTCAAAGCGGATTGCTCCATGCTGCCATCGAGTTCCGTGCGTCGAAACAGTGGCTCTCCGATCAGCATTGGATATGCACGCAGCCTCGGCGGTCCCTCCCACATCGAGGAATTGTTGCCGTGAGTGCGCACGGCGTCTTCCAGTGTCTTGGGATCGCCGTCGGTAGCATTGACGATTCCGGTCAGGAATTGTCGCTCCTGCCGATGTTTCGCCTGAATCGCGTCGAGATGGTGAAGAAGTGAGTTGGTCAAGACGTTGACATCGTGCTGAAAGGCCAACCACTGACGGACCCACGCTCTTTCGAGGTTGGCGGTGACGGGTCCCGACCACTCCGGCGGCGGCTGAACCGATTCCTCCTCGGCGGCACCGGGTGGCTCGCTGGCGCTTGAGGTCGTCGGCGAACCGTGCACCGATGCCGTCTCTCTGGATCCACTATCTTCGCTCGACTCCACCTCATGGGATGAGTACACCGGTTGCGGCCAGCGATCGCGATTCTTCAGGAGGTACGTTATGTCGTCATCTCCCGTCTGAAGCCGGAGCTGAACGAGGCCCCGGTGACGAGCCGCCTTGCTCCACTGCCGGAGGTGTCTCTCGACATCTCGCGCACAATAGTACATCGTCCGCTCATCGGGAGGTTCGGTTGCCGTCTCTGGCCATCGAGGGTGAGCCGAGTACAGCCGCGCGGGGTGTACGACCACGTAAGGAATCCCCCGTTCGCGGAACTCTTCTGCCGTTTGCCGCGAGATCTGGGCGGCGGTTGAGCGCATATCCGCCGGCGGAAGCGGTGCCTGCTCAACGATCGAACGCCACACCGCTTCGAGCGCCTGGTCGATCTCCCGTTGCTCTCTGACCGACCAACTCAGGGAGTCAGACTTCACGGAGGGGATCTCCACTTCCGTTCGGGCCGGATCATGCCGAAACGCTGATGGATCGGCCGCGTTTTCCCAGTCTCGCGGCCATCCCTCGGCGATTACGGATTTCAGGCTGGTCCGTAGCAGATCGTCGGCGTCCGCCAGCAACTTGGCGGCTTCATGTCCTTCGCTCGTGAACTCCTCGACAGCCTTCCGCCCACTCATGATGTCCCCATGAAGATCCATGAAGCGGCTGATCGTGTCCTCCGTTGCCTGTCTCTCGGCCTTCGAATCGGAATAGTGCCACGCCACTCGGCGCGGGACATGCGACTCCCCTTCTTCCGGCTCGTCCTCATCCACGAAGAGGGCCTTCAGTGCAATGCCGACATCGATTACCGCATCGTCCCGGTCGATTCGTTCAGAACTGTCCCGCAGCCGAGCCATCGCCCGCGACAGTCGACGCTGCGCCACCGCGGAATGCCCGGAGTACCTCCTCACGAGATGGCGGAGCTCCTCAATGGCTAGGGGTCGCCTTTTCGCAGACGGACCGAATCCCGCAGTGTTCAGTGTCGTCCGCCGGATCATGGAACCCCCGTATGTCACCAGCTGATAGGGTAGCGCCGCCGCGTTTACGGTCGGAACGCCGTGCCACGTGCCGAACATACGATACCCACCGCCCCCAACGAGTCCGAGGAGGAGGGCCAGCACGTCGGGTCCGTGCTTCATCAACGGACTTCCTTGCGCACACTCCCGGCGGTCGGGGCGTTCGAACTGGCGGATCTCAAGAGCGCAGACACCGCTTGCCTGAATCGCTGGCCACTGAGGGAATTCGTCGTCGAATTCCTCCTCCATCTTCCGAAGTCCTTCGGCATACGGCAGGAGGGAGCAGTACCTGTCCAACGGCTTCGTGCCACTGACTGGAGAGCCCTTCAGCACGTAGATGTAGTGAACCTCGATCATTCCGTGGATTGCGAACTCCGTGGCGCACTTCGCGATCCGGTCCCTGCCGTGGATCTTGGCGGCAGCGATCAGCTTGCGTGTGGCCGCAGCGGCACCAAGCTGGCTGGGGCTCCACTGCCCCAAGGAGCCTGAAATGGCGACGGAGCCGTTCGGAGTCGGTTTTTCGCCATCAGGATCCCATCGGGTCTCCACCCATTCCATCAGCCGCTGGAATCCCGGTCCGTCCGTTTTCCACGTCGCCGCCAAGTAGCGGTCCATCCGTTTCCGGGCTTGAAAACTGGTGGTGGGCGCCTCGGGTTCGTCCATCCTCGTGACAGCGGGCTCGCCATCGATCGGCAGAAGCACGAAGGACTCCTCTTGCGCCTGCTTAAGTAGCTGTTGGATGTTCATTGTCTCAAACTGCGTGCTCTGGTGGCGGCGGCCGCGGCGAGCCCGTTAAGGGATGCCCCGGGAGGTGAAAGTGACGTGAAGGTAATCAGCTGAGCCACCACACTGGTACTGATCCTGCGTCGACACTGCGTCCCGTCCCGGGGCTCGCCTTCAGCCTCGCCCGAGCTTCGTTCGCCTACGGATACGCTTGGAAGATCCGGCTAACGGGGACAGGGGCCAAGTGGCCTCCGCGACCCCTCCACGAGGACGCCGGACTCAGGGTCAGGGCCAGATCGGGTCAAAGGGACCGGAGGGCGTGCGCGCTCCTGATCCGACCCACGTTCTTGCCCATGAGCGCGGCGGAGGCGAAATGTGGACGCCTTCTGGTCGGCAAGCGGGCTCCCGGCCTCCCACGCATCGCGGCGAAACTCAATCGTTCGCTCGGCGGCTTCTTCGCCCATTCGCGAGCGGGCAACATAACCGTCCAGAATCCTGTAAGTGGACTGCGATCGTCCAGCCAGATCCAGCCGCGTCCGCTTGCCCACGCTGGGCGTGCCGTTGGAGCGTCGAGTGATAGGAATAGTGATAACGACGCTCACGTCCTAGAACTCATATCGTTGTGTTACACTGACTTATAGTGTTTCGGCCAACAGAACATGCAAGTCGTGTACACGGCGGTTGCGAACGATTGGATTCAGAGGAAGCTCCGGCGAGTCTTCATATTCGCCCGTCCCATTCTGCAACGGCAACGGTCCACCACATTCGACGGTCAATCGGAGCGAAAACCCGGGGGGTCAAAGGGGGGCGGAGCGCTCCCCTTGCCAGCCGCGAATGTTCAACATCGCGTGGGCTGGCTTACGGACGTTTCGGACGTGAGCCAGCCCCCGTCGATGGCGGCTTATCGCGACGTGACGTGGTCACTCCAAGCCTGTAGAACCTCGGCACGGCGCTCCAGCAGGTCGGAGCGCTGATACGCCTGGACGACTCGGCTCTTGGGCACGTGGGCGAGGCAAGCCTCCGCGACCTCGGCGGGCACGCCCGACTCGGCCATCCACGACCGCGCGCTC
>JAJDWM010000691.1 GCA_022825595.1 Bryobacterales bacterium
GAGTTCATCAGGATCCCGGGTCCGATCGTCGACTGCAACACGCACATAGTGCCTCCGCACGTAGACTACCGGGCGGCCGCCCTAACTGAGCCGTTGGCATGCGTCCTCAAGGGGATTGACGACACGGCGATCAGCCGCGGCGACACGGTGGCCGTGATTGGCCTAGGGCCCATTGGCCTGATGTTCGTGAGGGTGGCGAAGATCGCCGGCGCACGAGTCGTCGCGGTGGGGCGCAGTCAGGTGCAGCTCGATCGGGCCGAGCACCTCGGCGCAGAGGTGCTCGTGGAGTCGCGTCGCGGCGGGGACCCAAGCGATGAGGTCCGGAGGAAAACCGACGGAGGACGGGGTGCCGATGCCGTGATCGAGGCCGTCGGTTCGCCGCACGCGTGGCGTCAGGCCGTCTCGATGGTGCGCCCGGGCGGGGCGGTGAACTTCTTCGGGGGTTGTCCAAAGAACACGGTCGTGTGTTTCGACACGAGTCGGCTCCACTATGCCTCGATCGCGATCAAGGCGACCTTCCACCACACGCCGGACCACATTAGGGAAGCACTGGAGCTAGTCTCCCGCGGGGATTTGCACGCCGGGGACTTTCTGGGCGATGAGGCGCCGCTGGACGATCTCAAGTCTGTGTTTCGAAGGATGCTCAGGCGGAGCGGCCTGCTCAAGACCGTGGTCCTGCCCGATTAGGGGACGTGACGACGGAACGGCCTCGGAATGCGGCCGCCAGGGCCTGCCTAGCCTCTTCACGGGCGGAGCAAGCCGTCCGGGGCTTGTCCAGGGGGAATACCCCGCCGGATCCGTGATGCGATCTCGTTCTCGGTTGGCCCCGGCAGCGGCAGTCGAGGGGCTGGCCCGAAGACCTGCTCCGACCCTAGGGAACGGGGCCGGACACGGGCGAGTGGGTGGCATGGCGGGCTTGGAGAGTCGCTCTGGCATAGGCGGCCAATCCTCGGGCCACGGGACGCCCATCTTCCCGGCGACTCTCGTCACGATGGCGGACCGCCCTTGCGGGGCCACGGAACGACGCGCCTCAGGCACCCCTATAATCAACGGGCTGCGGCTATCGAGCACTTCTCGGAGCAGCTCTGGTGGTCCGCGGAGTGGGAAGCGAATGGAGAAGTCATGATCCACGCGCGGCGAACTGGGTTGGTAACGGCGATTCTGCTGGCATTGGGCGCGCTGGCCCCGCAGGCAGCCGCCACTTCGCGGGGCGGCCCCGCGTTTACCTCCGGCGGCGATTTCCCTGGCGAGTCATCGTGCACACGGTGCCACTACTACCGGATTGACACCGGCCCGGGCGAGCACCAGCTTGAGATCGACGGTGTGCCGGCGTCTGAATTCGCCTACGTGCCGGGAGAGACCGTCTCCATGATCCTCAAGTTTCAGGACGAGGACGCCAAGGTCAACGGGTTCCTGCTGACCGCGCGCACCGGGGATGGCTGCGACTCGGGCGGCTCGTTCGAGCCGGGGCCACCCCCTAAGGGAGATAGAGTCAAGGTCCGGCAGGGCGACTCGGTGTTCTTGCGGCCAGAGCCGTGCGGGGATCGGCTGAAGGAGGTCCATTGGGCCACGCACTCGTTGGTCAAGGAGGGCACTTCGGTCGAGTGGGAGATGCTGTGGACCCCACCGGCTACATACAGCGGGCCGGTCACGGTCGCCTACGCCATAAATGGTGCGGACGGAAACGGTGCGGCATCGTTTGACAGCGTCTACTTCGGGCAGGTCGTCGTGCAGGGTTCTACCGAGACATTGGATCCTCCGGTCATTACGGACGGAGGGTTCTCTCTAGCCGGGCTGGCGGATGGCGACGCCGTAGCAGCTTTGGGCTCGTTCGCATCCTTGGAGGGAATGCACTTCGCTGTGTCGGACGGAGGCCGATCGGCTGTTGACGAATCCGGCCTGTCTTCGACCGTGATCGACGACGTTTGCGTCGAAGTCGGCACGCATCGGGCGGCTCTGTATCAGGTGACTGCCGACAGCATCCTATTCGAGATTCCCCCTGATGCGGGACTCGGGGCGACCTCAGTGCGCGTGATCCGGTTCTGCGACATGGCGGGACCCAAGGCCAGCGAGTCGGTCGCGTTCTCCACAGTGGCGGTGCGGCCTCGCTTCTTGGAGTTTGGCGACGGCGAAGCCACCCACTTGGCCGCCGTGCGGCCCAACTTGGAGCTCTTCGCCGCGGCTGGGGCGATTGGCGGACACAGGACGAGGCCAGCCGAGCCCGGGGATCTGGTGACGGTGTTCGGATCGGGATTCGGGCCTCTGGCGCCCGCGCGTCAGGCTGGTGAAGTTGTTCACGGACTGCGAGAACGGGCCTCAAGTGCCTTTCGGGTTCTGGTTGGCCTTCTGCAGGTCCCCGCCGCAGACATGGTCTACGTAGGCGCTGCGCCTCACTACGGCGCGTTGCAGCAGCTGACGTTTCGGGTGCCGACGAACGTGGCTCCCGGCTCCCACATCGTCCGTGTGTTCGCGGACGGCGTGGCAGCGGCAACCGGGTCGCAGCTTGAGGTTGCAATGGCCGTTGAGGCGGTGACGCCGCAGTCCTGCTCTGTCGGCCTGGAGCTTTCTGCTTCGGATCGCTGTTCGCTAATGATCGGGGGTCTCGAGGCACTCATAGAAATCGACGTGGACGGTAAGGCTTGCGCATTCGTGCAGACAGACGGTACAGCCGATCGCTGGACCTGCGGGGAATCGGAACTTGACCTTGGTGCGTTGGGTGCGGAACTTCGCATCACCAAGGACGCTGACGGTGCCTGGACGGTTGCGAATCCGCCCGAACCGATGATGGAGGCCATGCCCTAGCGGGCTGCTGCCAGTTGGACTCTCTCCATCCGGTTGGCGAATTCTCCCTCGGCGCGGAGGGCTCACAGCTGCGCTGCCCATTCCGGTCGGGAAGTCGGCCACGAACGGCGTTACATGGCCAGCGCCATGCGGCTAGGTACCCCAGCGGCCCTACACGGGCCTGAGGTAGATTCTCCTCTCGCGCCAATTGCCAGCGGCTCGATCGCACGCTGCGCTACTCAACACCGCGCTTGCCCGGTGCTTGTGGGGCTGGGCGAATCCATCCGGCGGGACTGGCTTGGTCGGCACGGCCCTGGCCAAGGGTTCGTCGCAGAATGGTCTCAAGGCGAGCTTGGGTTTTGGGTGAGAGGGCGTCGTATGGGAAAACGGAGTCGTGAATCTCGCGAAGCCGTTCCATGCTGCTCACGTCCAGCTTGCGCAGCAAGAACGCGATGTCTTCGGCATCTGCAGCCCTGCACGCATGGGCCTTCATCGCCAGCAGGTGGGTCATGGGTGCGCCAGTGACGACTAGCGACGGCGAATCGAACAGCGCCGGAGCTGGCGTTCCACTCTCCAAAGAAATCGAGGTTAGGAAGTACAGGTCCCGCACGTCGTCGTTGAGCCAGTCCTTGGCGAGGTCTAGCTCGTCGCCGACTTTCTTGGCAGCGTTTAGGACGGCCTCCCTCTTGTCGATTGAGAGCGCGTCAACGTCTTGGGTGGCACGGCTCCGACCGTGCGCCATGATCATTGCCGCACCACCGGCGATGTGGATCTTCGCGCGAATCCCCCGCCGTTCAAGGCACTCGGACAGCATGTCCAGCGCTTGCAGCAATCCCTTACGGTCGAGCTGTCTCGGCTGGTCGGGCTTAGGAGCCGCCACAATCTCGCTCGCGAGGGCGCGGCGGAATCCGAGGTCCAGTGGGATACGGCCAGCCATCGCCCTCTCGGCTTGGCGCCCAAGTGTGCCGTTCGCCTCCGCGGGCGTCAAGGCTTGACAGATCGGGGAACGCCCCGTGGCGGACGAACGCGGCTGGGGCGAACAGGACAGACTCTCGAGCCATGTCGGCGAATGCTGGAATGACCCATGGAGGGTCGAGAAACCGCTCCGGCTCGTCGACCCATTCCGGAATGCCATGCCCGTGCAGCCGAGCGATGTGCTCGACGACCGCAGCCAGAAGTGCGTCCCAGGCTGTGCCTGTCAGCGGCGCTGGATCCCGCAGCGCACGTGCCTGAAGGCTCGGTGGAAGTTGGTGGAACTGCCGGGGCAAGTCATGCATCAGCGCCCGGTAGCGGACCATGTCGTCCGGGGCATCCCGCACGACCTCGCTGTAATCGGCCACCCTGACTAATGCCATCAACTAGGGACAGGCCTGTCGAAGCACGCCAACCATCCCGTGAGTCATGATACTGGCTCAGGCCGCGGGCCGGCCCCAATCTGAGCTCTCGGTAGCGATCCGTGAGTCCCAGTAATCCTCTGTACGGGGCCGGTTCGACCTGATCGCAGAGAGACATCTCGACGACCCGGACTTGATGTCCGGCCTCCCTGTCAAGCGACCATCCGAGCCCCTCTCGTTCGTCTTGCACGGAACCTTTGGTACGTGCTGTAGATGAGTCAAGACATCTCTGCTGCCAGAACGCGGCAAGTGGCCTGGGACTTCTGGACGAGTCCGAGGCGCATCCACCTACTGCTCGCGGAAGGGTCGCCCTGAAAGGCTAGACGAGCGATCCTGGCTTTTCGGTTGAACGTGGGAGCCTGTCACACCGCTGGCAAGGGAGGCCCGCAATGGAAGGACCCACAATCGGTCGGGAACGGCAGCGACGTGTAGGCGCGGAGCAGATTGCCGAAGCGGCGGACCTGCCGACACAGGGTTGAAGCAAATGGGCTGTCTTGACCGGCTTGGATCGGGTGAGCAACAGCAGGCGGGCGGACTTCCACGAGACAAGCCAAGTCCGTCCCGCACTCCACTACCTGATCGGACCCGAGTGTGAGACTCCCACGAGTCACTCGCCCCGTAAAGAGTCTGTCCGTCGTAAGTCTTATCCGCAGATTGCTACAATTGGACCGCTAAACGATGACTAAACTCGGATTGCAACTCGGAACACTCATTCTTTGTGGAATCATACCACTAGATGCTACGGGCCAGTCAGAAGAGTCCACCTCGGCCCCTAATACGGAAGTTGCATCTGAGCAGGGCGATGAAAAGAATCCAAACAATAGCAAGGCCAAAGAGTCGTCCCATAAGAAATTCCAAGAAGTCGTCAAGGACACGGAGAAGATCGTAGGTCTGTTCACGTTCTATCAGAATCGTGACGAAGACAAAGCAATTATCGAGATAAAGCCCGATCAATTCAACACAGAGTACATCTATTCTCAAAAACTTGACCGCGCGACTGGAGAACGTGGTCTTTATGGAACGACTATGGCATTGGACTACTATATTGTCAGATGGCGAAAGTTGGGGAATCGGATCCGATTGTTAAGAAAGAACGTGCGATTCAGAGCGACTGAAGGTTCCCCGTCAGCACGAGCGCTCACGAACTCTTTTTCCGATTCCATAATAGGCTCTGGGAAGATCTTGAGTCTACCCAACCCGGTAGGCGGTGGAGTCTTGGTCGATCTGAACGAGATTCTCTTTACTCAGGGATTCAGTGAAGTTACTGAGCAACTCAAGAAATCCTATGAGACTGGATATAAGTTCGAGAAGGACGACAGCAAGATTGTCCTCCTCAAATCGTTTCCGAAAAACTCAGAACTGGGTCTGCTGACTCAATTCCGAGCACAAGAACTGAAGAACCCATCAATCACATTGCCAAACACGAGATCTTTAGAACTATATCTACGTATCAGCCTTGCGGCGCTCCCCGAAAGTCCATACATGCCTCGTTTGGGCGATGATCGAATAGGGCATTTCTACGACACGCATATGGACTTTAGCAGCGATATGAATGAGACTCCATATGTGAGGTATGTCAGGCGATGGAAACTCGAGAAGAAGGATCCTGATGCGTCACTGTCGGTACCTAAGCAGCCGATTGTATTCTGGTTAGAGAATTCAATCCCGGACGAGTACCGTGAGTGGATTCGCAATGGAGCATTGATGTGGAATCCCGCGTTCGAACGAATTGGATTCAAGGATGCAATTGTGGTTAAGCAGCAACCAGACGACGCAGACTGGGATCCGGCCGATATCCGGTATAACACCATTCGTTGGTTTGTGAGTTACGATGCTACCTTTGCGATTGGACCGTCCCACAGTAATCCGTATACTGGCCAACAGCTCTCTGCGGATATCAGCCTTGCAGAATCCACCGTGAGACTCGGTGCTCGTCGGCGATACGAGACATCAATCCATCCTGTGAGAGACCTGCAAGAACTCAAGGAAACCCTCGCAGACAGCGACACAACGGGTTACACTCAAGCAGGGTACTGCTTCACCGGACGGACGATGCTCCATGCGGCGAGCCTTGGCCTTGATGTCCTTTCAGTGCGCCCCGGTTGGGATCCTGAAGACGAACAGCGATTCGTGAAGCAGTTCCTCCAGTGGCTCGTCGCTCACGAAGTCGGCCACACTCTCGCCTTGAGGCACAACTTTCGTGCGAGCACCATCAATTCCTTAGACGAGTTGAACGTCGCCGCTCAAGGCAGATCAGCGATCAGTGCATCTGTGATGGACTACTTGCCTCCAATGGTCTCATTATCCGGCGACACTCAAGGGAACTACTACCAAGAGGTCATCGGTGAGTATGATCACTGGGCTATCGAATACGCGTATAAACCCCTTCCAGAGGCCAAGACACCGGATGATGAGCTGCCACAACTCAGGGAAATAGCGTCGCGCATCTCCGATCCGAATCTAACATACGCTACCGACGAAGATTCTGGGCTTGGGGCACGCGTCTTAGATCCGCGTAACAACCTCTATGATCTTTCAAGCGAACCGCTCAAGTGGTTCGATCGTCAGTTTCAGCTTTCTGCTGAACTCTTGTCGAATGTCGAGGCCAAGCTTCTCCGCGAAGGCGATTCCTACCAAATTCTACGAAGGGCCGTCAGTAGCATCTGGCAGCCCTATTTTCTGGCTTCTCATATTGCGATGAAGTACATCGGAGGCATATACCACAACCGTGACCACGTAGGAGATTCTGCCGGGCGTGTTCCGTATCAGCCAGTCCCAGCTGAACAGCAAAGGAATGCTCTGGAGTTCCTCCGGACGAAGATCTGGAGTCCTTCGGCCATTCAGATACATTCAGATTTGTTGAGCAAGCTGCAGTTTGGTAGATTTCGAGACTTCGAGGGGAGTCAATTCAAGACGAAACGACTGGACTTCCCATTGCACGATGCTGTACTTTCAGTCCAGTCAGAAGCACTGAAGGAATTCTACAACCCGACTAAACTGGCACGTATTCAAGACTTGGGACTGCTCCAGACTGATGCTTCTGAGCAATTCACTATGGAGGAAGCATTTGTAGGGGTGAGGCAGGCAGTCTGGTCCGAACTCGAGACGCGGTCGAACGTCACAACATTCCGCCGAAACTTACAAGACAAGCACCTTACGCACTTGATTCAGCTAGTGCTGACGCCTCCGGACAACATGCCAAGAGATGCCGTAGCATTGGCTCGTAGCGATCTAGTAGAATTGCGATCAGGTATCGTGAGAGCCTTGAGATCTCGTGAACTTGACCGTGCGACAAGGGCGTTCCTCGAAGATACTCGGACACGGATCCAGCAAGCTCTTGACGCACGCGTAGAACTAGAGATCGTCGCTGGAAAATCGAGTGGGGCGTAGGTGGTCGGATAGAGATCGAATGTTGTAGGTTCTCGAATAGGATGGCGGGTTACCGCAGTACTCTAGCAAATGGTATCCAGAGCGACCTGAGTTTCGTGAATGTCGGGTCGATCATGGCCAGCGAAGGGAAGCGATCCAGAAATCTGTCTCGGTGCACGATGAAATTCATGATACAACACTCGACTCTCGTCACGCTGTGGAATATCGATTGCTTGATTGCAACCTGGCTAGATGCGGGGTACGTGGAAGTGACGTGTGGGCGGATTGGCGGTCGCTTCGCGAGCCCAGGCGCGACTGTCGCGCGCTTGTGAGTGGTGCAGCTGCCGCGATTGAGGTTTATCTGGAGGATTGGACGTTTGGTTGTCAGAGAGGCGCACGTACCCAAGCCAGTCCTCGATGCTGTGCCGATTGCTACGCCTTGCAATCAGATTGGTCCGTTGCGATGGCCAGCACAACGAAGCGCGCGGTTGTGCCGTGGGGGAGTGTAGTCGTTCGTGTAGCCTTCGGCACAGGCCAGCCCATGGGCAGGAAGGGCTGAGTTTGGAGCAGTGCTTGGAGTTCGGATCGTCTTGCCCGCGAAGAGCTCGCCGGTGTGGTCGGGAGTTTTGCAAGTAGAGCCCTGTCATGGCCCGGACTCCCTCAACGAAGAACGCTTCGGCGGATAGCTTGAAGTTCTGAGCGAGGCACGGCTTGTCTGCCAACCGGGAGAATGGGCGCTGTCCCGTGCTCTTGGAGAGCCCCGGCATCTGTTACACGGGCTCGCTCCGGGTACGCGAGGCAGTTGCGTCTTGGGGCGCGCGATGGATCACCCGTGCGATCTGAACATGGACGTGGGTGTGGGGACTCTCTAGACGCACTTCCTTGCGCAGGCCTTACACGTGGAGGTCCGAGAAGCGATTGCGCCACTTGCCTGACCGGTGGCAAGGAGACGCAGAGCCGCTTGGCAACGGCCACGTCAGTCAGGCCTTTAGCACTTGCCAGGACGATTTGGGTTTGCAGGAGGAGACCGTGCGGTACCGATGTAGAGCGGGAGGGAGCCTTCAGCTGTTCTTAGTCCTCGTCGCTGAGGGCCTACCATGCAAGCTTGCGACCACTTGCCATGGCAGGCTACTTTGCGCTCGAGACTAGCTCCTGTGTATAGAATGTTCCCGGGCTCTGTCAAATGGGCGTATCTCTCGTGGTCGCAGTCACCGATTTGGACTGGTTCGACATGCTTCGGGAGCGCCACCAGAGAGAGCCGCTCGACGACGTCAACTTCTGGTCGCCCAGCGCCAAGTCCTTTAAGGCCCTCAAGTCCGGCGAGCTATTCCTCTTCAGACTCAAGGCACCACGCAACAGAATCGCAGGGGGCGGAATCTTCACGCATGCCAGCATCCTGCCCTGCGCTGTGGCGTGGGATGCGTTCCAACATGCAAACGGTGCCGAGTCAGCCTATCAACTGCGAAATCGCATCGCCCAGTATCGCCGGGACAGGGGCCAGTCCGCGGCTGACTTCCGGATTGGCTGCCGCATTCTTACATGTCCGTTCTTCTGGCCGGAGGAGGACTGGATTTCCGCTCCGAGCTGGTCTCGCAGCATCGTAGCTCTCAAGCGATATGAGGCGAAGGAACTTGACGGTCGGTCTCTCTGGGATGCAGTCGTTGAACGGCAGACCCGCTTGGCCCCGACCGACCCCAAGTGGGAACCCGCTGCCAGGTACGGGAAGCCCCAGCTGGTCAAGCCCAGACTTGGCCAGGGGGCGTTCCGAGTCCAAGTGGTAGACACGTACGCCCGTCGGTGCGCAGTCACCCGTGAGGCCACTCTGCCTGCCCTTGAGGCCGCCCACATCAAGCCGTTCTCAGAGGGAGGCCCGCACGATACGCAGAACGGCCTGCTGCTGCGCAGGGACATCCACAGCCTCTTCGACTCCGGCTACGTGACGGTCTCCCCAGAGCTGAGGTTCGAAGTCAGCCGCCGCATCAGGGAAGAGTTCGAGAACGGCAGGGACTATTACAGGCTGCACGGCCAGTCAGTCTGGGTTCCCGCAAAGGCCGATCTGAAGCCTGACCCCAAAGCACTCAGCTGGCACAACCAACACTGCTTCCGCACCGAAGAGGATTTTTTGGTTGGCGGCGCGGCAGACGGCGGTCGGCAGTTAGAGAAGGAGACCCGCGGCCGCGCCGGCGAGCAAAGAATCAGATGGGGTAAACCGCTGGCACAGGCCTTCGCTATG
>JAJDWM010000003.1 GCA_022825595.1 Bryobacterales bacterium
TGGACTGACGGTCCCTCTGCGGAGGTCACGGGGCCAGCCGCTCTAGATGAGCTCGTCCTACCTCCCTCTTCCCGGTTGGCCAGCTGCTGTTCCGGCCGTCGGCTCTCTCCGTAAGCTTCCGCCGTTCGGTCTCGGGCATCCACCGGGAGTGTCATTGATTGAGTCCTTTATGAGCACACGCGCCGGGCGGTTCGCGGTCTCTTGCGCAGCAGCTGTCCTCGGAGCCCATTCGGGCACAGCGCGGATGCGGCCCACAGTCCCCCTCAAGGCGTTCTCGTGCCACGGAAGGTTCTCCAGCAGGATCTCTAGCGAGTAAGGCAGCTTTCGTGCTGATTCGCCGGCGGAGGGGGGTACGGAGTGGTACGAGACGACCCGGCCACCGCAGCTCAGGAATCGCTTGGTTTCGAACGAATTGAGGACTCTGCTCGAACAGCTGCGGGGGAATCCCAAATCTCCACTGTCAGGACTTCGAAACGCGGTCCAGTCTTCCCACGGTGTTGGCCCCCTACAAGAGACACCTCCATATAGGTGACGCACTTCGCGGTGCTCACCGGTTGAGCCAGCAGATTGAAGAATGAGGGGCGTTGGCCTCGGAGGCTCTCCTCTGCCAGCGTGGGGACCTGAGAGCTCGTTTGAGACAGGATGAGACGCGGCGCCCAGATCGCCCCTTGGCGTGCTCCGCGGTCGACACCGTCGGAAACCGCGACGGGACTTGAGCACCCGATCTGGCTTCTTCGTGAACCGACAAAGACGCAGCGCTGGCTGGTGAACGCGGAACGGTTCCGCACGCCGCGGCTCACTTTGTCTGGCTGACTGCCCGTGGCAGCAACCGTTCGCGGTGGCTGAGGCGCCGGAGTGGCGTCCCTTCTGATGGCAGGTCGAGCCAGTCTTCGCCAGATTCCACTTGCTCGGCTGGCTCAGACGTCTGCGGAGCCACAGCGCAAGTGCTCCAACCAATCCGAATCCGACGGTCTGGTCATAACCACCGACTTGACGCTCTGGGGGGCTCCACCTGAGCCCTAGGTCCCGGTCCGCAGAGGCACTGTCGACCGGGTCAGTAGTGTCATGTCCCTGCAGTGGCCAAGCGCAGGTTGCCTCAGCAGGGCCCCTGGCGAAGCCGCGTTGCCCCGGTACAGCTTGACGTAATCGAGCTCGTCCGGGGTTCACCGAGGGGTTTGGTGGTGCGAACCTGATCAGAAATCTATGTGTGCTATAATATGCAGACCTGTGACTCGCACAATAATGCTTGACTCCTCAATTGGAGGAATATCCGCCCCGTGCATGGCTGAATTGAAGCGCGGGCGGCGACATGCGCTCTCCGTGTGGGTCAGAGTCGCACTGGGCATGGTCCGCGAGAGCGACTTCCCCGAGCGACCCATCGCCTCGCTGTCGGCGGTCGTGACAGGCCGCTGTCTGTTCAGCCCCAAGCTCATCGAGAAGTACTGATGCCCACGTCCATACCCGCTGCCAATCCCGACGCCCTCGCCATCCTGACCGCCCTATCCAGAGAGGGCCTCTCGTCGGAGGATGCTTACAATGCAACCGAGGGGGTGCGCAACATGGCCGGCCAGACCATCGCAGCCGAAATCAAGGCCCACAGTGCCAGCATCGGTGCCAAGATCGAAGCCCAGAACGCCAAGATCGAAGCCCAGAACGCCAAGACCGAGGCCCAGAACGCCAGATTGGATGCGTTGGCCGGGTTGATTGCCGCCCAAGACTCCAAACTGAGGATGCTGATGTGGATGATCGGCGCCGCCGTGGCCGTCATTGGCATCCTCATCCGGCTGTGGGGCTAGTCTGGAGCCGAGCGGCTTGCCCGCCTTAGGTTGCCTCCCCGAACGACTGAAGTGTTCGGGAAGAGTTCCCGCAGCTCCGTCCGATGTCCGCGCGCTGGACTGACGGTCGTCCTGCGGAGGCCACGGGGCCAGCCGCTATAGATGAGTTCGTTCTGCCTCCCTCTTCCCGGCTGGCCAACTGCTGATCCAGCCGTCCGTCCTCTCCGTAGGCTTCCGCCGTTCGCTCTCAGGCATCCGCAGGGGGTGTAATCGATCAAGTCCTGTACCAGCACATGCGCGGGGCGGTTCGCGACCTGTTGCGCGAGAGCTGCTCCCGGAGCCCAGCCGCGCACAGCGCGGATGTAGCCCACAGTCACCCTCAAGCCGTCCTCGTGCCACAGGAGGTTCTCCAGCAGGATCTCTAGTGGGAGACGCAGCTTTGGTGCTGAATCGCCGGCGGGGGGTACGGAGTGGAGTACGAGACGCCCCGGTCGCCGCGGTTCAGGAATCGCTTGGTTTCGAACGAATTGAGGACTCTACTTGAACAGCTGCGGGCGAAGCCCAAGTCTCCACTGTCAGGACTTCGAAACGCGGTCCAGTCTTCCTACGGTGTTGGCTCCCGCACAAGTGACGCCTCTATATAGGTGACGCACTTCGCGGTGCTCGTCGGTTGAGCGAGCAGATTGAAGAATGAGGGGCGTTGGCCTCGGAGGCTCTCCTCTGCCAGCGTGAGGGCCTGGGATCTCATTCAAGACGGGACCAGATGTGGCGCCCAGATCGCTCCCCGGCGTGCTCCGCGGTCGACACCGTCGCAAATCGCGACGGGTCTTGAGCACCCGATTTGGCTTCCTGGTGAACCGACAAAGACGCAGCGCTGGCCGGTAAACGGGGGACGGTTCCGCACGCCGCGGCTCACCTTGTCTGGCTGACTGCCCGTGGCAACGGTTCGCGGTGGCTGAGGCGCCGGAGTGGCGTCACTTTCGATGGCAGGTCGAACCAGTCTTCGCCATATTCCACTCGCTCGGCTGGCTCGGACGTCTGCGGAGCCACAGCGGAAGTGCTCCAACCAATCCGAATCCGCCGGTCTGGTCAGAACAACCGATGTGACCCTCTGGTGCGGCTCCACTTAAGCCCAAGGTTCCGGTCTGCAGAGGCACTGTCGGCCGGGTCTGTAGTGTCGTGTCTCTGAGGGGCCAAGAGTAGCCAAGCGGCTCCGCCGAGTAGACGTTGCCTCAGCGAGGCCCCTAGCGAAGGCGCGTTGCCCGCGTACAGGCCGGCGGGACCGGGCTGGTCCAACGTCCACTGAGGGGCCTGGCAGTGCGAACCTGATGAGCAGGCTACGGGTGCCATAGTCTGTAGACCCGTGACGCGCACGAGAGCGGTCTGCCACTTAGTCGGCGACCGAATAGCCCGGCGCTTGGCCGAAGTGAAGCACGGGCGGCCCCGCGCGCTCTCCGTGTTGGTTCGAGGCCCGCTGGGCGTGGACCGCGAAAGCGACTTTCCCGAGAGACCCGTCGCCTGCCTGCCGGCGGTCGTGGCAGGCCGCTGTCTGTTCAGCCCCAAGCTCATGGAGAAGTAGGAGAAGAACTGATGCTCACCTCCACACCCGCTGCCAATCCCGACGCCCAATTCAGAGACGGTCTCTCCTCGAAGGACTCTTACAATGCAGCCGAGGGGTGCGCAACATGGTCGGCCAGACCATCGCAGCCGAGATCAAGGCCCACAGTGCCAGCATCGATGCCAAGATCGAAGCCCAGACCGCCAGATTGGACGCCTTGGCCGGGTTGGTTGCCGCCCAAGACTCCAAACTGAGGATGCTGATGTGGATGATCGGTGCCGCAGTGGCCGTCACAGCCATCCTAATCCGGTTGTGGGGCTAGTCTGAAGCCGAGCGGCCCGCCCGCCTTCGATGGACTCCACGTCCGACTGAAGCATTAGGGAAGGTGTCCCGGTGGGCTCGGTCAGTACATTGGCGCTGCAATGACGGACTTCCCACGGGGTCACGGGGCGAGCGGCTCCAGATGAACTCGTCCTTACTCCCCTTCCGGGCCGGCCCGGTCCAGTTCCGACCGCCGGCACTCTCGGTCCGCTCCCACCGCTCGCTGTCGGTCATCCGCCGCAGGTGCCGCCGGAAGTGCCTGATTCGCGCTGATTGATTGCCCGAACCTCCCGCAGCCTTCCGTTCAAGCCAAACAGCCAGCTTCGGGAAATCACTATGCGGGTGGGGGCGAGGCCATACTGGGAACTGGGCTCGTCGCACTTCCGCTCCGTGGAACGTCAGTCCGTTGAGTCTTCAGCAATGTCTTCCGCTGGAGCGTGGGCCGGGCGTGTCGCTTCGTCTTGCGCGATCGACCATACGGATCCCGCCGAGAAAGACCCATACAAGGTCCACATGCGCACTCGGGAGGGCTACTTCGACGATAACGCAAGACCCACGGGACCATCTCCTTTCCGACCTCCTTGGGGCCGTGTCGGAGCGCGCTGAACCGAAGTTTGCGCAGGGCCGACGTGCTGTGTTCCACTAAAGCAAGGGCCCATAGGGCCCGCTGAGAAAGCACGTTCGCGGATATGCCTGACACTCCCCGCCCGCCAAGGAAGCCCCGCAAGCGCCGGCCGATCCGCCGGACTCGCCGGACTGGCCGGACTCGGGTCCGTCGACGCAAGAAACCGGCAGTGATGCCGTCCGCCCCTTGGGAGGGCCCGCTGCCGGCAGCCTTGAAGGAGCGCTTCGGGGACGGGATCGAGGGCGCTGTCGTGCTCGGCGGCCAGAAGCTCTTGACGGTGGGCTTGTCCTCCTCAGCAGAAGTGCTCGCCAGTCTCAAGGACGACCATGGCTTCGACTACCTCGTGGACGTCACGGCCGTGCATTGGCCGAAGCGCGAACGCCCGTTCGACATTGTCTGGATCCTGTACTCGTTTGCTGCTAATGACCGCATACGGGTCAAGACCACCGCCGCCGACGGCGAGGCCGTGCCGAGCGCCACTGGTCTCTACAATTCGGCCGACTGGCTCGAGCGCGAGGCGTTTGACATGTTCGGCGTGCGGTTTGAAGGCCACCCGGACCTGCGGCGAATCCTGATGCCCGACGAATGGGACGGGTATCCGCTGCGCAAGGAGTACGGCATCCTGCAGCAGGACGGAGCGTGGGTCCGCGAGAACCTGAAGATCGAGAGCGCACAGTGATGGCCGCCACAACCTTGGAACCTGCGTCGGTTAACGGCGACACCTTCCTGGACAGCAACGAGCTGGTGCTCAACATGGGCCCACAGCACCCGTCGACGCACGGGGTGCTGAGGGTGATCCTCAAGCTGGACGGCGAGACCGTGCTGGGCACGGACTGCGTGATCGGATACCTGCACCGGGGCGTGGAGAAGATCGCCGAGGACCGCACCTATCAGCAGTTCGCGCCCTACGTCGACCGTATGGATTACGTGGCGGCGGTCTCAAACGGGCTGGGCTACTGCATGGCGGTCGAGAAGCTGCTGGACGTGGAGATTCCCGAACGTGCGCAGTGCGTGCGCGTGATCCTTACCGAGCTCAACCGCGTCGCGTCCCACCTGCTCTGGCTGGGCACCCACGCCTTGGACATTGGGGCCATCACACCGGTCTTCCTCTGCTTCCGCGAGCGCGAGGAGGTTCTAAAGATCTTCGAGAAGTACTGCGGTGCGCGGCTAACCACGCACGCCTTCCGCATCGGTGGGCTGCAATACGAGACTTACGACACGTTTGAGAAGGACTGCCTAGCCTTCTGCGACCTGATGGATGAGAAGGTCAAGGAGTACCACGACCTGCTGACGGGCAACCGCATCTGGGTCAAGCGCACGACGGGCGTCGGCATCCTCACCGCTGAGGACTGCAAGGCCTACGGAGTGACCGGCCCGCTTCTGCGTGCGGCCGGGGTGGCTTGGGACCTGCGCAAGGCCCAGCCGTACTGCGGGTACGAGAAGTACGACTTCGAGGTCCCCACCCGGGAGGGCGCGGACACCTTCGACCGGTACATCGTTCGCATGCGCGAGATGGAGCAGTCCTGCCGCATCATCCGGCAGGCCGTCGACACGCTTCCGAGCGGGCCCATCAAGGGCAAGGTCGCTAAGGTCATCAAGCCGCCGCCCGGAGAGGCCTACGTGTCGATCGAGGCCCCAAAGGGCGAACTCGGCTACTACGTGGTCAGCGACGGTTCGCTCAAGCCCTACCGCGTGCGCGTCCGTCCGCCGTCGTTCGTCAACCTCGGCGCGCTG
>JAJDWM010000191.1 GCA_022825595.1 Bryobacterales bacterium
AACGCGCTGCTGCTGGCGCTCTTGAGCCCCGTGAACGAGACTTGGTAGTTGGTGCCCGTGTCGAGCGTCTGGCGGTACGTGAAGCCACCGTTCTGGCGCAGCGAGCTGATCACTGTGCCGCCTTGGAGCACGTCTTGGGACGGGTTCGTCGAGCGGTTCGCGTTGAAGTTCAGCGACAGGTTCGGATCGAACGGGCTGAATGCCGTCTGAATGCTGTTCTGCGACTGCAGCACGCTCAGGATCTCGATCTGGATGCTCGGGTGGTTTGCCATCACGAGCTCGAGGTAGGTGCGTAGGGAGAGCTGGAGCTTGGCGTCGACAACGTGGTCTTCCAGCTTCGAAACCGAGTCCACCTCGACCGCATAGGGAGCTGCCTGCCACTGCTCGCGGAAATATGCCCCGTCCGGGAATGTCGCGAACTGTGCGCACAGGGGGATCGCAGCCACGGCCAGGGCTGCAACGGTGGATGCCTTGCGAAGGGCACTACTCATAGCGGATGGCCTCAATGGGATCAAGCTTGGCTGCCTGCATGGCCGGATAGATGCCGAACAGCAGCCCAATGAACACAGAAACGCCGAACGAGACGACGATGGAAATCACTGTTACGACCGTCGCCCATCCGGCGATCGCGGCGATCACCCTAGAGCCGCCGAAGCCCGCCGCGATGCCGATCAGCCCTCCAAGGATCGAGATCATGACGGCCTCGATCAGGAACTGGCGCACGATGTCCCGTTGGCGCGCTCCGATTGCCCGCCGGATGCCGATCTCACGCGTGCGCTCGAGCACTGTCGCAAGCATGATGTTCATGATGCCGATCCCGCCGACCAGCAGCGAGATTCCCGCAATGCAGATCATCACGATCTGGAACACGAGCTGCTGCTGCTCCCGCTGGGCGAGCAGGTCGGCCGGCACCAACACGGAGAAGTCGCTCGCGCCGTTGTGGGTCGTATTGAGGATCGCTCGCACGATCTGCGACGTCTCGATCGGGTCGGAGCCGGGATCCACCCTGATGTAGATCCCGTCGATCTCGTCCTTCAGGTAGCTGTTGTTGTCCTCGAAGCGCCGCATGACGGAGTTCAGGGGCGCCACGATCACGTTACTTCGGTCGTCTGCCTCGAGTCCCTCGACTTGGGTCTCCGTGGTGGCGGTCGGGGCCATCACCCCGATGACGTGCATCCAGACTTCGTTGATCTTTACGTACTTGCCCACCGCTGAACCGTAGCCCAGAACGCTGATCTTGGCCCGCTCGCCCAGCACGCAGACCGGTGCCGAGCGGGCGTGCTCGTCCTCGGTGAAGAACCGGCCCTCGATCAGCGACATGCTGTAGATCTCGGTGTAGTTCGGACGGACGCCGATTAACCTTGGAAGGTCGCCGTCCATGGCTGGAAGGAGGCTGCTGGGCTGGAAGGACTTTCGCTCGGTAAGGGTCTGAATGTTCGGTGTGTTCGCCGCGATGGCCCTGGCGTCCCTGAATGTGAGCCCGGGCGAGATCTCGCGCACTGAGATCAGCGTGTCGCGGTCAGGTGCCTCATTGGCTTCGACAACGATGTTGTTCACGCCAAGCAGGTCGATGTAGCGGATCATCTCCTGCCGGGCGCCCTCGGTGATCGAGAGCATCGCCACTACCGCCCCGACGCCGAAGATCATGCCCAGCATGGTCAGCAGCGTGCGCAGCTTGTGCGCCAAAAGGCTGCCGATCCCCATCTGGAGTTCGGGCAGAACGTTCGGGATCTGGAACTGCACGCGCGGCCTCACCTGCTCCGGCCACCGCCTGGGAAGCTAGGCCCTCCCGACGGTTCCGTACTCTGGGACGGAGCAGGGGGTCCGGAGTCCTCGGGGCGGTAGAGCGAGACCATGTCGCCTTCTTGCAGGCCTGAAACGACGGCTATCTGGGACTCGGAACGTCGTCCAAGCTCCACCCGCCTGGGCCGCAGCTGGCCGGACTCCAAGACGAAGACGACTGCTTGCGCGCCTTCCTCGAAGACAGCTTGGTTGGGGATATAGAGAGTGCTCGCAATGGTCTCGACCGTAACTTCAGCGTCTGCCAGCAGCCCGGGCCGCAGCAAGACATCTACGTCCGAACCCTCTTGGGGCGGTTCGGGCAGCTGCGCCTGCTGACGCTCCGCCTCGTTGAATCCGGAAGAGTTTGTTCCGCTGGCCTGTTCAGCTGGCTGTCGGCCACCGCCGGCGCCCTGCGTTCCGCCGAACCCGCCGGGAGCACCACCGAATCCGCCGGGAGCCCCGCCAAATCCGCCCGGCCCCCCTCCGAATCCACCGGGAGCGCCGCCAAATCCGCCTTGGCCGCCGCCTTGCCGCTGGCCGCCTCCACCTTGCCGCTGGCCGCCACCACCGCGTGCGCCCTGCATCATCTGTCGGAGCTGTTGCCGCTCCTCATCGCTGAGATCTTGCGGGCTCCGGCCGTTCAGCAGGGCCTCGGCCCTCGACCTCGCTTCCTCTGGCAGCCGGCTCAGCATGCGTGACGGATCGAAGCCCTGACCACGTTGACCACCGCCTTGGGCACGTTGGCCTCCGCCCTGTCCGCCGCCTTGGGCGCGTTGGCCTCCGCCCTGCCCGCCGCCTTGACCGGGCTGGCCGCGGGCTTGGCCTTCACCTAGCGCGAGTTGTTGGCCATCTTGGTTCCTGCCGCCCCCTTGGCGCTGCCGCTGGCCACCCGCACCGGCGGCCTGAGCCCGGTCCGCGCCTCCCGCCGGGGCGTCGGTCGCGCCTTGGGGCGAATCCTGCCCGCCGCGACGCTGGGCCCCGTAACCGACCGCCGCGTTTTGCCGGGCAGTGGCGAGTATCCGCTGGATGCGTTCCGTCTCGGCCCCGACGCTCTGCAGCAGCGAACGCATGTCAATCTCGATCACGCACTCAAACTTCTTGGTCGCCTCGCCCGCGAAGATGTTGGCGGAGGCGGTTGTGCCCAGCCGCTTGATTACCCCCGGCACCGACTTGTCCGACAACGCGTCGAGGCGAATGCGGACTTCTTGGCCTTCACGCAGGTTGGCGCGCTCGGACTCCTCAACGCGGGTCATCAGCTCCATCTCGGAGAGATCGAGCAACTGGACGACCGGCATTCCCGCGTAGACTTGGTCTCCCTCTCTGATTTCCGGCAGTGACTGCCCGAATCCGCCGCGCCCCCCGGAACGGTTCTGCTGGATGGACACTAGGCCGGTCAACGGCGAGAGCACCCGTGATTCGGCGATTCGCCGGCGATCCCGGTCGACGTCCACCAAGGCTTTGTTCAGCTGCTCGCGCAGCACTGCGAGCTCGGCCTCACGTTGGCGGAGGCGGTTCTCGATGTCTGCCTCGAGCTTTTGCTTCCGGCGCCTGGCCTCCTCCAATGTGAGCTCGTTCTTTCGAGCGTCAATGTCTGCCAGCAGTTCGTTGCGCTGGACCTCCAGCTCTGCCCTGCGGACTTGGAAGTTCGCCTGTACGATCTCGACCTCGTCTTGGCTCTTGCGAATCTCAAGCTCAGCCTCGGCCTTCTTCAGGTTCTCCTCAATCTGCTCCACCTCGAGCAGCGTGTCCTCGAGTGCCGCTACCCGCTCCGAGTCGTCCAGTTCGAAGAGCAGGTCGCCCCGATTGGCTAGGGCACCTGTGGGCGCGAGTTGGGTGACTTGGGACATCGCGCCTATGTTGGGGGCCGTTAGGGTCAGCGAACGGACTGCCCGCAGTTCGCCCCTGAGGTAGGTCTTGACGACCAGGTCTCCGCGCCGGACTTCGGCGAGCGCGAATTCGCTCTCGGCTTCCGGCACAGACTGCCAGGCTAGGTACGCCCCTCCGGCGAGCAGGGCGGCGGCTAGGGTCACCGCCGCAACCCGGATTAGCATTGTCGACATGGCTCCTCCTCGTGCCTAGGTGCCGCGCGTGCTGGCTTCTGGCCGCTCCAGTGCGATCTCGTCGCCATCTTCCAAGCCGGATGCCACCACAATTTCGGTTCGATTGGTTGCCGCAACCTCGATGGCCACAGGCCTGTACGATTCACCGTCCTTGAGGTACACGGTCGGCTTGCCGTCGATCTGCGTCGATGCCTTACGGGGTATCACGAGCACATCCTCCGTCCGCTGTACCACAACCTCGACCGTCGCGCTCATGCCAGGCCTCAGCCGGGGATCCAGGCGGCGGATCGACGAGAACGCCGGGAAGTTCTTCTCGGGGGGCAGCTTGTTGAACACCAAGGTGGCGATTGGGCTGAGCCAACTGACCGAGCCATCCAGCGTGGCGTCAGGCACGGCATCGATCCGTATGAGCGTCTCCTGGTCCATGGCCACTCGCCCCCGGTCTACTTCGTCCACTCGGAACTCCACGCGCAGCGACTCCAGATCGGGAATCTCAGCGATCGCTGCCCCTGTCCACACGGTGTCGCCCTCTTGGAACGGAGGCCTGGCCGTGCCGAAGGATCCTTGGGCGCGATTGTTCGGAAGGATGTGGATAATGCCGTCTGCGGGCGCCCGCAGGACCATGCTGCCGAGGTAAGTTCGCGACAGTGCCAGGTCGCGATCCGCCTTTGCCCGCCTTTCCATCAGGCGGTCGATGTCCGCTTCCTGCGACATGTCGCTTGCCTCGGCCGTGGTCTGGAACTTCTTGAGCTCGCCCTCGCTGATGACGACGTCGATCTTGGCCTTCTCGGCCTCGATCTCCGCAAGAATCTCTTGCTTGCTAGCCTCAAGCTGCGCGCGCTCGACGTTGTAGGTGGCCTGCATAATCTGCATCTCGTTGCGCTCGTCCGTGATTGCGTGCTCGGCCCGCGCCTGATCGATCTCGCTGTCGACCTGACGCACCTCCGTCTGCCGCTCGATCAGCAGGTCTTCTTGGCTCGACTCGTCGAACCGCACCACCAGCTCGCCCTGTCGGATCGGTTTGCCGTTCTCCGCCAACTCCACGATCTGCAAGTCCGGCGTCTGGGGAGCGACCACTTGCACCGACTGGGCGCTCTTGAGCTCGCCCCTGCTGCTGATGGTCAGCAGGAAATCGCGGCGCTCGACAAGCACCGTGGGGAGTTCCTCAGGGGTCGGCCCGTATACCAGCAGCGCTGCGCTGGTGAGAGCAGCAGACGCGGCGACGATCAGTCCCGCGCGCACCCAAGGAATCATGTGTATCGGAATCTTCATGGCATCGACTGGGGTCGGCGTGCGGCACCCACGCCCCCTGTTCAAATAACGACGTAACCCCGGCGCGATTGGTTATGGCTCGGGGACGCGCTAGGCCCGTCGGCCTCCATCGTGTCACACGCCGCGGGAGCAGGGCAACCACGGCCCCCGATGACTCACGGGGCCTCCGGTCGCGCGGTGGCCCCATTGGAAGCGGACTCCAGGGCCGCGCGCAGGTTGCCGCCGTGGTGCGCCAGCCAGGCCTCCGCCTCCGCCGGATTCAGGTCAAGGCGGAGCATCAGAATAGCCACACGCACGTCATGGCCCGCTTCCTCAAGTGCCTTGCGGGACGCCGCGCGATCGCAGGAGCAGACTCCGCTGACAATTCTCTCTGCCCTGCGGGCAAGCTTCGCGTTGCGCACTTG
>JAJDWM010000230.1 GCA_022825595.1 Bryobacterales bacterium
TGGTACCGCCCAGAGTGGCCGATGTAGGGATTAGTTCCAGACCACAGAACGGAACGGCGTACGGCGCGGGCGAATGGATCCGGGCTTGGGTCAGGTTCGACAGAGAGATCGAAGTATCGGGCACACCGCAACTGGCACTGACGATCGGTAGCCAGGCACGGCAGGCAAATCACTACGCTACAGGCCCAACGTCCGTGTGGTTTCGCTATGCAGTGCAGTCCGGTGATATGGACAGCGACGGGATCGGTGTCGCCGCCAGTGCTCTCACGCTGAACGGCGGCACGATTCAAGGTAGTACCGGTGCCGACGCGGACCTTGCCGTCGGCGTGCAGGTCGTCGACAACGCACGCGGCCAAGCTGTAGACGGCAGCATGCCAGCCACTCTGGTCGTCCGAAGACTGCGAATCCATACCTCGCCACGAGACGGCGCGGCATACGGGACGGACGAAGAGATTGGCGTCTGGATTGAATTCACCGGTCCGATCGAGGCTTCCCGCGGGTCGCACCTTGACGTGGAAATCGGCGGCTACAGACGCCCAGCCGTTTTTTCCGGAAGAACTACATCCTCTGTGAGGTTCACGTACCGGGTCCAATCATCGGACCGGGACACGGACGGAATCAGCATCCCGGCTGACGCCGTGAAACTGAACCAGGGGCGCATTTGGAGCCTTTTCGGTGCCACGGTGGACCCTAGTCTCCACGACCACGCCATCATCGACGCAGACGAGCACAAAGTGCGAGGCGGCGGATAACTCCGGCGGATGCTGGGCACTTCATTCTTTCCCTCTGCTAAGAGGGACGAGACCAGACAGTCCGCGCGAAGACGCGTCAGGACTGGATTCCCCCAAAGCTTGAGAGATCCTCATACTGCAGTTCCGGGGTGACTGAGGTGCCGGTCACTTGACGCCACTGTGTTCACACCAAGAGAGGGTTTCGCCTAGCGGGCATCGGAAAGCGGCTGAAGTCGCGATCCGCCGTCCAGAGCTCGCTTATTCCGTGGGAGGAGCAAATGGCTGCAATCCGAGCGTCATGCACCATTGGGCCCCTGATCTTTCCTCGAATCAAGAACCTCTTGAGGAGCCTCCAATGGTCACTAGACTCGCAGAGTACGACCATGGATGGCGAGTCCGTCCACGCCTCTACCTGATCGGTCGCTTCATCGACCGTCGAAGGCGGATCATAGACTCGGGGGTTGGTAACGACTGCCAAGAACTCGTGAATGCATGGCCAGGGAATCGCCCATGGAGTGCGCCCCTCGGCTAGACGCTTGATCGCTGATGCCGCAGGAGCATGCCATTCTGAGTCGGCGCGGTGGGCATACACGAGAATGTTCGAATCGACTGCGATCATTGCCCACGACCTCCGTACGACGTTTCCAAAATGTCCGACCAGGGCTTCGTCCGGAACTCCCGATGCAGTCCCCTACCCTGAACGCTCTTGTCCGGAAGCCGATACTGCGTTGCAATTCGATCGCCTTCCAAGACCATCCGGAGGCCCTCTTCGACCACGGCACGAAACGTTGTGCGTCTCTTGGCGGCAAGTTCTTTAGCCCGGACGGCAAGGTCATTGGCAATGTCGATCGTTGTCTTCATGATGTGGGCACCCGTATCTAAGGATATTGCACGCAATATCCTGTTTCCCGCGGAAGGCAAACGGACGCGCAGCAGATCTGCCGACCGCGCATGGTCGTTCCAGACCACCGTGGCCCCGAGTGGCGGGAGGCGTCGAAGCCCTGTCCCGTTTCGGCCCACCTCGCGCTCACGTGTGCTCAGCTTCAAGCCGGTCCCCGACCCTCAACTGCGGTATCTGGGAGGACGCAACAAGATTTGGTCGCACTGTTCCCGCCGAAGAGTGAGGATTCACTCAGGGCGACCTGGGGATGCTCAAGAACAGCGAGCCATGGTCAGGTGGCGATCCACAGGTGCCGCAACATCTAGGACGGCTGGGGGCTCGCCCCGGCTGTCAAAGCATGGGGATCGCGAATACGATCCCGCCGAACAGCAGCCACGCGATCAGCAGCGTCCACAGAATGTTCACAGATTGGGCCAGCAAGAACGCGATCGCCGGGCGCCCCTGGTCCAAGGCGACCAGGTCGCGGAACCTAGTCTCCAAGCCGATGCAGACGAATGCCAGAGCGAACCACCAAGTGCGCAGACCGCGCATCAGACCCTTCGTCGACTCCACGAATTCCGAACTCAGGGCGAACGAGAAGAGGGCGGACGCAAGCATGAAGCCCAGCACGAACTTCGGGAAGCGGTCCCAGATGATGGCGACCGACGGCGGCTCGCCCCCGGCTGCCTGAGAGCGGAATGTCCACCACACAGAGAGCGCGAATGCTGCCAGCCCGAGCATCGCGTTCTGGGAGAACTTGACGATCACGGCAGCGTTCATGGCCGAATCGCCTACGATCTCGCCTGCCGCGACGACCGCTCCGGACGTGTCGATCGTTCCGCCTAGCCATGCTCCGCCGACTACCTCCGGAATCCCCAGCACGGAGATAGCCCATGGCATCACGATCATCATCGGGATCGCCACTATGAGCACGAGCGACGTTACGTAGGAGAGTTGCCGGCGATCTCCCTGGACGGCCCCGCAGGCGGCGATCGCCGCTGAGACGCCACAGACCGAGACGGCCGTGGCCAACATGGCCGAGAAATCCTCGCTGACTCGCAACTTGCGGGCGATCCAGTAGCAGACGTACCAGACCAGAAGGATCACAAGAAAGGCCTGGGCAATGCCCAGACTGCCCGCCTGGAGGATGTCGTAAAGCAGTATGTTCGTCCCCAGAACGACTAGGCCGGTCTTGATGTAGTACTCGGTGCGCACGGCCGGGCGAAGCCACGCAGGGACTGAAAGCACGTTGGAGATGAACAGGCCGATGAACAGCCCGGTCAGCACATAGGTCAAGCCGGCCGCCTTCATGGAAGCGTTGCCGGCCAGAACCTGAGCCAGCCATGCAAGCGCAAAAACTGCTGGGAACGCGAGGCAGAACGCCCGAAGTGCGCCGCCCATCAGCAACGTGCCGAGAGCGGCTAAGACCAGCAGCACCAGCCCCAGCAGGGCACTGGACGTTAGGTTGTCCGGCTCCAGCACATCAGCGAGCGAAGCGTCCCAAGTGAAGGACGGCAGGGCAAGCCGCAGACCGGCCAGCACCAGTACGATCATCGCCAGTCCAAGCCAACATGCCACCCAATCCTCGGACGTGAGCGAGCGGGCGCGTTTGGTGGCGGAGGAAGGCATGGGGACTGGACCGCTCAGGCGGTTGACTAGAGAGTAGCGCGAATGATGCGCTGCGCTGGAATTAGGCCTTCTCGGCTCCCAAGCCCGTGTTTGCCCGCACAGTCAACTCGACATACTTGCCCTCGGCCTCGGGTTCGCGCGCGACCAGCGACCCAAGAACTGCCGCGAGGAATCCGATAGGGATGCTGATTATGCCGGGGTTCCGCAGCGGATAGAGCGTCGGAGCCTGGATCAGCCGACGAGCGCCGTCGGCGACCTCTGGACCGTCAACCCCCATGAAGGTCGGGCTGACGAGAATCAGCCCGACCGC
>JAJDWM010000490.1 GCA_022825595.1 Bryobacterales bacterium
ATACAGGTCAATCCCCTGGTCGTGGATGGCGCGCTGTACGGGCTGAGCCCGAACGGGCGCGTGTTTGCCCTGGACGCGGAGAGCGGGGACGAGATCTGGTCAAGTCGGCCCCTGCTCCGGGGCGAGCCATTCGAGGGCCGCACCCAGAATCGCGGCTTCATGTACTGGGCCGACGGCAGCGATCGCAGGTTGTACACCGGGGTCGAGCACCTACTGTATGCGCTGGACGCCGGAACGGGCGAGCCGGTCGAGAGCTTCGGCGAGGGAGGGGCGATCGACCTCCGCAGGGGCTTGCGGCCCGACGCCGAACGCCTATCGGTCAGCTTGCGCACGCCAGGAGTCGTGTACAAGGACATGCTGATCGTCGGGAGCGTGGTCAGCGAGTCCATGCCCAGCGCGCCCGGCGACATCCGCGCCTTCGACGCGGCCACCGGAGAGCTTCGGTGGAGCTTCCACACGATTCCCCACCCAGGGGAGCCGGGCTACGAGACTTGGCCGAAGGATGCATGGCAGCGCCAAGGCGGCGCCAATTCGTGGGCCGGCATGGCCTTGGACACGGAGCGGGGATTGGTCTTTGCAGGCACCGGTTCGGCCGCATTCGACTTTTGGGGAGGGGACCGGCACGGCGACAACCTGTATGCAAACTCGCTGCTGTGCCTTGACGCCGAGTCCGGGGAACTCGTCTGGCACTACCAGTTCGTGAGGCACGACATCTGGGACATGGACATCCCGGCACCTCCCGTGCTGGTCACCGCCCGGCGCGGCGGCCGGCTGGTCGACGCCGTTGCCCTATGCACAAAGACGAGCCAGGTCTACGTCTTCGACCGGGAGACCGGCGAGTCGCTGTTTCCGCTGCGGGAGTTTGAAGTCGGCGCGTCCGACGTCCCTGGCGAGCGCTTGTCGACACGGCAGGTGCTGCCCGAGAAGCCGCCCGCCTTGGGACGGCAGCGCCTCACCGAAGACCAGCTGACCTCGCGCACGCCGGAGGCGCGCGAGGCCGTCCTGAGGCGCTTCCGCCAGGTCCGGAGCGATGGGATCTTCACGCCGATGAGCCTGCAGGGGACCATCGTGTTTCCGGGATTCGATGGAGGGGCGGAGTGGGGCGGCCAGGCGTTTGACCCGGAGACGGGCCTGCTCTACGTCAATGTCAACGAGATGGCTTGGATCCACCGGTTGGTGGAGCGCGCGTCGGGCGGCGGCACGGTGAACGGCAAGCGCCTGTACCAGCGCAATTGCGCTGCCTGCCATCTGGACGACCTGAGTGGCACCCCGCCCGCTTTCCCGGCCCTGACCGACATGGAGGTGTCGGCGGCTCAGTTCAGCGAGATCGTCACGGGCGGCACAGGGCGCATGCCGGCCTTCCCGAACCTGACCGACGTTGCCGTGCGGGCGATTGCGCGCTTTGTGCTGCAGGGCGACGTCGGGCCGGCGATCGACGCCTCCGCTGCCGGGCGACTTTCCGGGCCGTTCACCCACGACGGCTACAACCGCTTTCTGGACCCTGACGGATATCCAGCCATTTCTCCACCCTGGGGCACACTGAACGCGGTCAATCTGGACACCGGCGAGATCGAGTGGACCGTGCCGTTAGGTGAGTATCCGGAATTGGCGGAGCAAGGCCTGACTGGGACGGGGACCGAGAATTACGGCGGGCCGGCGATCACAGCGAGTGGGCTGCTCTTCATCGGAGCGACGGCGAGAGACCGGAAGTTCCGTGCGTTTGACAAGAGCACTGGCCAGGTGCTGTGGGAGACTACGCTCCCGGCAGGCGGGAATGCAACGCCGGCGGTGTATCAGGTTAACGGTCGGCAGTTCGTGGCGATCGCCGCCGGCGGGGGCAAGACGGGGGGCATTGTGGGAGGCAGCTACGTGGCATTCGCCCTGCCCCAGACTGCCGATTGATTGCTTGCGTGCTTTCCGCAGCAGCCTGAGTCGGGAGCCTGCTGATATCATCGAACCACTTGCGGCGGACGCTGCAATGGCTGCTGCCACTGGCCGCGCTGGCACTGCTGGCGCTCGTGGGCCATGACTTCGCCGCGTCCAGGCTGGATCCCGAGCGGCGTCGCGCCCCGGCCTTGCCAGTCCTGCCCGAGAACATCCAAGCGCAGGCGCAAAGCTGGAACTGGTCGCAGACCAGCGGCGAAGCGACGCGCATCGAAGTCTCCGCGGATGATTTCGCCCAAGCGGCGCGGGGTGCGGGTGCAGACCTCACGGGTGTGATACTGCGGATTCATCGCGACGGCGAGGCAGCGTTCGACAGGGTCGAAAGCCAGGCAATGCGCTTGCTCGCGAGCGGCGAGCTGTTCAGTGAAGGCGAGACCAGGATTTCGATAGGGGTTCCGGAGGATGCCGGGGGCCCGCCGTCGGCCGTAGTCGTGACCAGCGGGGTGACATTCCGGCCCGACGAGAGCAGTGCCAGGACCGACCGGGCGCTGGAGTACCGCTTCGCGGGCGGCTCGGGCAGTTCGGTCGGCGCGGTTTATGACGCCGGGAGCGGCCAGGTGGAGTTGCTGTCGCACGTTCGCATCCTTCAGGATGGGCACGGATCGGCTGCGTCCCGTTCCACTGTCACCGCGGGGGCCCTTCGCTATCTGGACAAGGGAGGCCGGGTCGAGCTCTCAGGCGGAGCCAGGATAGAGCGGGGGCCGGTCTGGCTGCAGTGTTCTTCGGCCGTCCTGCGGCTCGAATCCGGCCGGCTGCGGCGTGTTGATGGGACGGAAGCCACGGCGGGCGAGGTCCGTCCGGAGCGCGAAGCCCGCTTCGAAGCGGCCAGCATGCAGGCCGATCTTGACCAGCAAGGGTTACTTGAGAGGGTCGAGGGACGGGGGGAGGCCAGCTTCAGGGCAGAGGAGGGTGGCCAGCAACTCGAAGTGAGCTCAGGTGTCCTGCTGCTGCGGTTCGGCCCGGTGGCCGACCGGCCCGGAACATCGCTCCGGTCCGTTTCGGCACGGGACCACGCGATCGCCACCCTCATGCCCGGGGACTCAGGCCTCCGATCCACTCTGAAGTCGGAGGCCCTGCGATTGCACTTTTCTCCGCTGTCCCGGCAGGCGCAGCGCGTGGAGACCTTGGCAAGGGGCTCCCTGAGGCACATTCTGGCGGACGGTTCCGGGCCGACCGGAACGCTTGACGCCGACCGAATCGAATTGCTGCTGGAGGAATCGGGCCAGCCGCGATCGGTCGCAGCTGCGGGAAGGGTCGCGTTGGAGCAGCCGTCCGGGACTTCGGGCGGCGGATTGCTTCGGACTTGGAGCGACACCCTAGAGGCGCAGCTGGATCCCGAGACTGCGGGCATCGAGTCCCTGCTGCAGCAGGGGGGCTTCCGGTTCGAGGATCTGGACAGCCGGGGCAGCGCTTCGCGGGCGCGTTTTGAGCCGACCGGCGGTGTCCTCAAGCTTGAAGGGGACGCAATGGTGGACCGCGCCGGAACGACCCTGTCCGCAGAGACAATCTCGGTCGACAGGGACAGCGGAAAGCTGCAGGCTGAGGGCTCCGTTACAGGATCGGTAGAAGCGGCCTCCGGCGATTCGGCAGGCCCAGAGGCACCCCGCCTCTTTTCGGGTGATGCCCCCCTGTTCTTCGCCGCAGGAAGGCTCGTCTCGGACCCCGGGCCGGGCTTGGTCCAGTACCTGAAGGGCGCCCGGCTCTGGCAGTCCGGGAGCCGTCTTGACGCCGGGACGATCCAGATCAGCCAGCAGACGGGGCTTGTGACCGCTCAGGCTGGAGTCGCCGCCGACTGGGCCGAAGCCGGTGACGAAGAAGGAGAGTCAGGCCCGCCCACTCGAGTGCGGGCCGACAGAATGGTCTACGCCGACAGCACTGGCGCGGCGCGCTTCAGCGGCTCGGTGGAGTTCCGAAGGGGAACGATGCTCGTCTCGGCGGATGTGCTGACAACGGCTCTGGGGACGGGAGAAGAATCCGACATGGACGCGGTGGCCGAAGGTTCCGTTCGGATCGCCGACCCTCCGGACGGCTCCGGGACGCGCGGATTCGGTGACAAAGCGGAATTCGGGGCGACCCGTTCGGAGATCATCCTGACCGGCGAGCCGGCGCGAATCGTGGCGGCTGACGGGACAAGATCGGAAGGCGCCAGTTTGACGTACCGTCCCTTGGATGCTAGTCTGCTCCTTTTGGGGCGCGATGGCGATCGCGCCTACACGCAGCGCCCCCTCCCCTGATCCTCCGGCCAGCGGCGGCCCGGTGTCGTTTGCGTGATTGATTGCCTGCGCACGGAGCGGCTGACCAAGAGCTTCCGCGGCCGGACCGTCGTCCGGGACTTCAGCTTGGCCGTGCAGCGAGGGGAAACCGTCGGGCTGCTAGGCCCGAACGGCGCGGGCAAGACCACCTCTTTCAACATGATGGTCGGCTTGGTCCGCCCCGACACCGGGCGGGTGTTCGCCGACTCGGCCGATATCACGGAAATGCCGATGTACCAGCGAGCGCGCCTCGGCATCAGCTACCTGCCTCAGGACGCGTCCGTCTTCCGCAAGCTGACGGCCGAAGAGAACATCCTCGCCGTCCTGCAGACCCTGCCGCTGGTGCGAGCCGAGCGTCGCGAGCGCCTGAACGACCTGATCGCACAGTTTGGTCTGGACACCGTGCGTCACAGTCTTGGCTACCAGCTGTCGGGTGGCGAGAGGCGCCGTGTAGAGATTGCCCGATCTCTGGTCCTGTCGCCATGCTTCCTGCTGCTTGACGAGCCCTTCTCGGGAATCGACCCTAAGCAGGTCATCGAGCTCCAAGGGATCGTCCAAAGCCTGCGGAGACAGGGAATTGGTATTGTCATCACGGACCACAACGTGCGCGAGACCTTGGCCATCACCGACCGCGCCCTTATCATCCACAACGGCGAGGTCTTCCGATCGGGATCGCCCGGCGAGCTGGAGTCCGACCCGGAGGTGCGCAGGGTGTACCTAGGGGACGAGTTCCGGCTTGGCAGCACCAGCGGAGCCTGAGCCTGATGCCGACCGTTCGTCTTGAGCGCAGCGGGAAGTTCGGGCCGGTCGGGGTTGTCGACACCGCGAGCGCCCGTCGATTCACGATCGGCGGCGTGCTGCAGGGGGCGTCGCTATTGCGCCCTCCCGCAAACTCCGTCCCCGGCGTGGCGGCCCGCGGACCTGGACCCGTCATCGAGACCCGCTATCAGCTGGCTTGGCTCTTGGCTGGCCAGCGCCACCCCTCCGGACGCGGCGTCATGCTGGGCTTGGGCGGCGGCTGCGGGGCAGTCGGCCTGCTCCATGAGTTTCCTGGCCTGTCGCTCGACGCTGTCGAAGCCGATCCTGCGATGTCCGCAATGGCCCGCGAATTCCACCCGCTGGTGGCGCACTACGAGCGCGCCGGAAGGCTTTGCATCCACATCGCCGATGCGACCGCCTACCTCTCCCGCGCAAACTGCGGGTATGACTTCGCCCTGGCAGACGTCACCGTGAACGCCGACAGCCTTCCGATCGCCGGTTCGGAAGCTCTGGTCCGGGCGGTGGTCCGGGCTGCCCCTGAAGCTTGGCTGCGAGTCTTTGGTTCGTTTCCCGACGGCGAAGTGCACCCTATCCTAGACAGCTTCGCGACCGCAGGGCGGCCGGTCGACTGGCTTCTCTCTCCAGTCAGTCCCACCGTTCCCATCCCTAGGCCCCGGGACTGGGTGCTGGCGTCTGGTGTGAGCGAGCTGCCGATGCCTGGCGGGCACGTGCCGTTCGCGCGCATGGGCCCGGCGATCGATCCGATCCGGACGGCCTACCGCAAGCTGATACGAACTGCCCTTCCCGGTCCGCAGAGCCGGGGCGCGGGCGGCTAACGGATTCCGCCGTGCGTCGTCTAAACTAATCGCAGGGCAGTGGAGCCGATTGCTGCCCAAGGCGTTACGGAGCTGTCCTTCGAATGTTTTTCTTCGACCCCTTGTACCTGCTGTTCATGATTCCGGGCCTTGTCCTCTCGTTGTGGGCGAGCGCCCGCACGAAGTCGGCGTTCAAGAAGTTCTCTCGTATCCCGGCGCGGATGACGGGGGCACAGGCGGCCCGCAGCATGCTGGATCAGGCCGGCCTGTACTCCGTGTCCGTGAAGCGATCTTCAGGTTTCCTTTCGGACCACTACAACCCGGCGACGCGAAGCCTTGGGCTGTCCCCGGACGTATATGAGCGCAACTCGATCGCGGCGGTGGGGGTCGCCTGCCATGAGGCTGGCCATGCCATCCAGCACGCGCGAAGCTACGCGCCGCTGCAGCTGCGGACGGCGCTGGTCCCGACGGCTTCTATCGGGTCCAACCTCGGGTACCTTGCCATCGTCTTCGGCATAATGCTGTCCTTCGCCGGCATGGTGTACGTCGGCATCGCCCTCTTCTCCGCGACCGTGCTGTTCCAGCTGGTGACGTTGCCCGTGGAATTCGACGCGAGCAACAGGGCCAAGCAACTCGTACTTCGGTATGGCATCGTTTCGTCGTATGAGCGAGATGGAATGGATAGAGTGCTCAACGCGGCAGCGTGGACGTACGTGGCCGCTGCCGTCAGCAGCATCCTGACCCTGCTCTACTTCCTGATGCGGGCCGGCCTCCTCGGCGGCAGCGACGACTAGCGGTCGGCCGGGCCCCTGCTCTCCGCTGGGGCGACCGCTTCTCTGCAACGGGCTCTGTCGGTCTGGCTCAGCCTGTCCACAGACCAACCGCACGTACCCATTCAATCGGTCTTCACCAGACTGCGGTCTCCGACACTCACCAAGTCGGAGATTCCGACGCTCCGGTCGCCTCCGCCAGAGATCCCCTTGCGATCACGTGTTGGACCCACTGTCTGTGCGGCCGCCCGCTGCGCATGGTCAAGCGGTGGGAGTCCAGCAGATTCACAAGAGGGACCGCGTTCGGCTAGAGCGGTACATCGATGACGTTCCAACCCTGAGTGCTCGTCCGCCCTGGCAAACCATTGGTGGCGGAGTCTGGCAGCAATTGCCGTAGCAGCCAACTATTTGGGTTGGGAGGGCATCATATGCATTCAGGCCTCGGCCCGCCAATGCTTGCCAGTTGAGCCCCAACGCTGCGATACGCCTGTTGGTTGCGGGTAGTGCTGCTGAGTCGCGCCGACACCGTTGTCGAGCCAGGACCGGATATCGTCGGCCGTGACCCAAGTCGGCAAATCGCCGAGGAACATGTTGTGTCCCATATCGGGCGGAACTCCCAAAGTCTCTCCTTGGCTGCCGCGTCACCGATCCCCGTGGGCTGGGATTCCGGGGGTCGCCGCCCCGCGAAGTCCTGGCGTACCATAGCGCGCCCGCCACGGAGGAGGCCGGACTCGACACCCTCGCAGAGACCGGCAGCCGGGGCTGACGGCGTGGGGTCGGAGCCGAGTTCGACGGTCGGCAGGCACCATCTGAATTATCTAGCTGATAAAGATTGTGATATACAATTATCGCATGGAGAAATTATCGCCGTATTCGGTCAACCTCAAACTACTCTCCGAGGAAACTGGCATCGCGTACCAGAAGCTGTACCTCGGACTGGTGCAGCGCTCTAGGGACCTCAAGTTCAAGGACGCCGCCACGATCGCCGACGCCTTGGCCCTGCCCCTGTCGGAGTTTCGCGAGTGCTTGGACCAAGGGCTGTTCACAGCCGCGAGCCGGCAGCAGGAGCTGCTCACGGGCAATCGCCGGAGTCTCCCCGGCCGGCGGGGGGAGTTCAGCGAGCGATTCGTGTCGCGCAAGGCCCCGCCGGAGCTCCGGCCTCCGGACGGCCGGCTGGGCGTGCTGCTGCCCGGGCTGGGAGCGGTCGCGACGACCACGATCGGCGGACTCGCGCTGATCAACAAGGGGCTGGCCAAGCCGATCGGCTCGCTCACCCAGATGGGGCGCATCCGCCTCAGCAAGCGGACCGACAACCGCAATCCGCTGATCCGCGACCTGATTCCCCTGCACGACGCGAAGCAGCTGGTGTTCGGCGGCTGGGACATCCACGACGAGGACGCCTACGAGGCGGCGCGGGAAGCCGCCGTGATCGAGCCGCCGCTGCTGCGCGAGGCGGAGGAGGAGCTGCGCTCGGTTCGCGCGATGCCGGCGGTCTTCGACCAGCGGTTCGTTCCCAGGCTGGACGGCAGCCATCTCAAGCGGGGAGCCAACAAGATGGCGCTGGCGGAGGCGCTGTGCCGGGACATCGAGGACTTCCGGCGCGCCAACGGCCTGGACCGCCTGGTAATGGTGTGGTGCGGTTCCACCGAGATCCACCAGCGGCCCGCCCCCGTCCACGAGTCCCCGGACGCGTTCGAGACGGGCCTGCTGGGCGACGACCCGTCTATCGCCCCGTCGCAGATCTACGCTTGGGCGGCCTTGCAGTGCGGAGTGCCATTCGCGAACGGAGCACCGAACCTCACGTTGGACGTCCCGGCTCTGGAGCAGCTGGCGAAGGATCGCGGCGTGCCCGTGTGCGGCAAGGACTTCAAGACCGGTCAAACCTTCATGAAGACCCTCATAGCGCCCGGTCTGAAGACGCGGCTGCTAGGGGTGGACGGCTGGTTCTCCACGAACATCCTCGGGAATCGGGACGGGGTAGTGCTCGACGAGCCGGAATCCTTCAAGACCAAGGAGATCAGCAAGCTGGGAGCCTTGGAGGTGATCCTGCAGCCGGACCAGTACCCGGACCTGTATCGGGAGTTCTCGCACATGGTGCGAATCAACTACTACCCTCCGCGCGGCGACAACAAGGAGGGCTGGGACAACATCGACCTGACCGGCTGGCTGGGCTACCCCATGCAGCTCAAGGTCAACTTCCTGTGCCGCGACTCGATTCTGGCCGCGCCGCTGGTCTTGGACTTGGCCCTGCTGCTCGACTTGGCGCAGCGCGCCGGCCTGGGGGGCATCCAAGAGTGGCTCTCCTTCTACTTCAAGTCACCGATGGTCCCGTCCTGCCTGTACCCGGAGCACGACCTATTCATCCAGCTCATGAAGCTGAAGAACACGCTGCGATGGATGGCGGGCGAGCAGATGATCACTCACCTCGGCTTGGAATACTACGACTGAGCGGCGCTGAGCCGCCCTGCAGTCGGGCGAATCAGCTCGAAGGGATTTCCGCAGCCGGCTTCCCCAGCGGCCGATGGGACGGCTCGAACGGGCTTCCGCGGCCGTGGCTCAGCGACTTCCACCAGAACATGCCGGCCATCTGAGGAAGTCGGGCGAACTGGTCGAAACAGACCTGGTAGCACTGCGCCTGCAACCGGGTGTCCAAGGGGCTGCCGTTCTCTTCCCCCGCGGCGGTCCAAGACGAACCGACATTCAAGTCCGAAG
>JAJDWM010000456.1 GCA_022825595.1 Bryobacterales bacterium
ATCCTTGTGCCCGCGTAGGAGAAGCCGGCCATGAACAGCAGGATGACCGGAACCCCGAGCCAGTGGCCTATGTGCACTGCCGTGCCCAAGCAAGCAGCAAAGTACCCGCTGGCCAGAAGGTTGGCCCAGACCCGCCATCCCCCCCGTGGCCGGTAGGTCCGCCGCGCGCGCGCTGCCACGGTGCCGTCGGCAGTGTACTTTGCTGTCCGCTGGAAGTCCGAGCGAATCCCGAGCAGTGCTCCCAGCACTGCCTGGCTGTTGCTGATGGCGAGCCCGATTCCGTTGGCCACGACCGCCGGGATCAGCCAAACGTGCCGGAGAGCGCCGCCGCGTCCCGACTCGGATTGCGCGAGCGTGTAGAAGCTCGAGAGCGAGCAAAACGTCATGAGGAACGCCGGGAGGTCCAGCCAGAGCAGCCGGCCCTCAAGGCTGCCGTGCCGCGTCAGCATGGAGGGCAGGATCAGCAGTGCCATCACGAGCATCAGCGGATATGCAAAATTCGCCGACAGATGAAAGGCGGCCTCGCGCTTGACCCTCGCGGGCAGGTCCGATCGGAACATTCCGGGCAAGAGCTTCAGACCGGTCTGGATCAGCCCTTTTGCCCAGCGGTACTGCTGAATCTGGAAGGAGGCCATGTCTGTTGGCAGTTCCGAAGGGGCCTCCACATGAGGCGCATACACGAATTTCCACCCGCGGAGCTGAGCCCGGTAGCTCAGGTCCGTGTCCTCGGTCAGCGTGTCGTGCTGCCAGCCGCCGGAGTCCTCGATCATCGAACGGCGGAGAATCCCGGCAGTCCCGTTGAAGTTGAAGAACAGTCCAGACCGTGCGCGCGCGCCGTGCTCGAACACGAAGTGTCCGTCCAGAAGCATTGCTTGGACTCTTGTCAGCAGCGAGTCGGCCCGGTTGCGGAAGGCCCAGCGGGCCTGCACCATCCCCACGGCAGGATCGGTGAAGTAGTGCACGAGCCGTTCCAAGAAATCCGGGTCAGGTGTGAAGTCTGCATCGAAGATTGCGATCAGATCGCCGGTTGCCCTCCCTAGCCCAGCTTGCAGAGCTCCCGCCTTGAACCCTTTCCGGCTCCGGCGGCGCATGTACTCGACCGGCTCGCCGGCGGCACGCTTCTGGCCAACGAGCCGCTCCAGTACCGCGGCCGTCTCGTCCGTCGAATCGTCCAGAATCTGGATCTGGAGCAGCTCCCTCGGGTAGCGCAGCGCGCAGATCGCGTCGAGCAATTGGCCGACTACGAACCTCTCGTTGTAAACGGGGAGCTGTACGGTAACCGTCGGCCGGCGCTCGAAGCGCCGCTCGGGGCGGCTTTGGGCATTCCGCCGGTAGCGGTAGTAGAGCCAGACCAAACCGTATCGGTGTGCTCCGAACAGGCTGAGGACCGCCATCAGCCCGAAATAGGATCCGAGCACCAGGGTTTCTGCAGTGTCCATCTGCGCTACGCTTGATGATCCCCTTGAAGTCCAGGCTTCAGCGTGCGGCTGCGGCTCTGGGCAACTGCCCCACGGTGGTACTCCTAGCCGCCGCCGGGCTCATCGAGATCGCCCTAGGTTCGCTGCTCGGACTCGGACGGCCAGCGAGCCATGTGCCAGCATTCCTAGTCTACTATTGGTTCGCGGCAGTCGGGTACTTGGTGGCCTGCTGGGTAGTGTCCAAGGATCCCGGCACATTCGTCCGTGCCCGCGCCGTGGCATGGATCTGGGTCGCGGCCATCGCGTTCCGGCTTACGGCCCTACCGCTTATGCCGAGCCTGTCGGAGGACGCCGCTCGGTATCGCTGGCAGGGCATGGTACAGGACGCAGGTGGAGACCCGTATGTCTCCGTGCCCGAGGATCCGCGCTGGGAGGGACTCCGGGACAGCACGTGGCACCGCGTCTCCTCCAAGGACAAGCCCTCCGCATATGGACCCGTAGTAGAGCAGCTCAACCTCTGGCACTACCGGCTGATCGCCCTCAGTGGCACCTCCCCCCAAGCGCAGGTGTGGCTGTTCAAGCTGCCATTCGCACTGGCCGAACTCTTGTTGGGAATCGCCCTGATGGGCCTCTTGAGAGCAGCCTCCAAGCCGCGCTGCTGGATCCTGATCTACCTGTGGTGTCCGCTGCCGGTGGTCGAGTTCTGGGTGGAGGGCCACAACGACGCCGTAGCCGTAGCCTTGGTCGTCTGGGCGCTGACGTTCCACCTGCGGCGCAGGCCGATGCCGGCTCTGGCCTTGCTTGCCGTAGCGACGATGTGCAAATTCTGGCCGATCATCCTGTTCCCATTCCTCGCGATGCGACGGGTCAGTTCTGGCTGGACTGTGCATTGGCGCGGACTTGTTGCCGCTGCGGCAGTCGGTGCGACTCTGTGCCTGCCCTACTGGCGAAGCCTGCCGGCAGTGCTGGGCGTGCTGGACGGGTTCGCGGCGGGCTGGCGCAACAATGACAGCCTCTTTGGCATCTTGCTGTTGCTGGCTGGGGGTGATGCTCGCCTGGCCGCCGCAGTTGGAAGGGCCATCGTCATCTGCCTTGTTGCAGGGCTCGTGGCCGTCCGGCTACGTGGCTGCAAGGGTGAACTCGTGGCCATTTGCGTTCTGCTATTCCTGTCAGCCAACTGCTTTCCTTGGTATCTCAGCTGGATGCTGCCTTTGGCGGCGCTCTACCCCTCGGCTCCGCTGCTGCTCTGGACAGCGCTGGCCCCATTGGCGTACCATGTCGTCCCGGCATACGAGGCGGTTGGCCTCTGGGAGTATGACGATGGCCTCCTGTTTCTGGAGTACTTCCCCGTCCTTGTCTGGCTCGGGATCTCAGGCGGCGACGCGGCGCACCGCCTATTCCCAAAGCGCCCTCCATAGACCGCGCGATGGCGGGTGCGGTGAACAGGTGCTCGCTTGGCCCGGCTTATGGGTGGTGCCGCGAGCGCTCTTGCGATCAGGCGGCGGGCAACGTGGGGTGGACGCTGATCATGCGTCCCAGTCGTCCCCGGTTGCGGAACTCGACCACACCGTCAATCTTGGCGAACAAGGTGTCGTCCCGGCCGCGGCCTACATTCAGCCCGGGACGGAATCTCGTCCCTCGCTGGCGTACCAATATGCTCCCGGCCGTTACGAGCTGACCCGCAAACTTCTTCACTCCGAGTCGCTTCGAGTGGGAGTCGCGACCGTTCCGGGAAGTCCCCTGACCCTTCTTGTGCGCCATAAAGCCTCCTAGCCGCCGTCAGGCCTGCTGTGTTGGGATAGACTCGATCTTGACCTGAGTGTAGGACTGTCGGTGTCCCATGCGGCGGCGGTACATCTTCCGCCTCTTGAACTTGAAGACGTCGATCTTCTTGCCCCTGCCATGGGAGTCGATGGTCGCGGTCACGCTTCCGGTGACCTCGGACCCAACATTCAGGTTGCCCTCGTCGTCCGAGACCGCCAAGACATTGTCGAATTCCACCGTGGCGCCCACTTCGCCATCAAGCTTCTCGATCCGGATCAAGTCACCCGCGGAGACGCTGTACTGCTTTCCGCCAGTCTGAATAACTGCGTACATGAGTTAGTGAGTTGGACCCTGACCTTCGCAGGTTCTCGGGAGTGGGGGCACGGCTGCCCCAAGAACCAGTATAGTCCGCCTCTAGGATGCAGTCAATCGGTCGGCACGTAGCCTTTCGAGGGCACCTAGCCTAGCCGCGAATCCCAGCAGGGCGGTGCGTGGGAGCCCAATCTCGGGACGTGTGGAGCTAGCAGGCGGGTTAGAAAAACGCGTAGCCG
>JAJDWM010000344.1 GCA_022825595.1 Bryobacterales bacterium
CCTCGCGAGACCGTACTGCAGTGCGTCCCACCACTCGCCATATGCTGGATCGGCCCGGGGCCGGGCGTAACCCCGGTCGACGGCCGCCTTAGCGAGCGTGAGCTGAGTGTTTGCCAGATCGACAAAGTACTCCTGTGTCCGGAAATTGAAGATCCGGCTATCGAGATGACGGTCGGTCAGCAATCGGTCGTTGCTCGCCCGGATCAGGAATTCGTGGAAGCGCGGACCCTTCATCAGCTTCCGAATGACCAGCCGCAGGCTGGAGACCCTGCCGTCGCTGACCATGCCGATCTCGGTGCGGGTCGGCAGCCTTCCCGCGAAGATGAGTGCCGCCCTACGCAGAGTCTTTTCCGGTTTGGCCATGGTCACGCCGTCGAACAGCGTCTCCGGCGACGGGGCAACCGTCAAAGACCCTCCATCCAGAAGCCGGACGAACCGCTCCATGTTGGCGAAGTCGGCGGACCCGGCCGGCACCTGTACGCCGCCCCCGTGTGCGACCCCCTGAATCTTGTTCAGGATGCGATCGGCCCCGTCTTCGACCGCCTCCACGAATCTCCGGAACGTGTCAAGGTTTCGGTTCTCATGATCCGTGACTGTTGACGGCGAGAGCACCAAGCGGGTGTGGCCCGACACGCCCCCCTCGACATGGCAGTTGATGCACTTCGACTGCACGATTTGGCCGGAGATGAACTCTCCGAACAGGCCCGAAGCCGACGCCGTAGGTGGCGCAACGCCTCGCCATCGAGTTCTCCTCTCCAAGTGCCGGGCGGCAAGAGGCGAGGGGAATGTTCTGACCGACTCGTGCGGCGAGCTGAAGGCAGGGCACGCCGACGCCGGTTTCGCGCGAGGCGACGATGGGGCCGGCTGCAGACGGGCATGCGCTCGTGCGCGACGCAACTCTTGCATCGCATCTGCCCGCAACTCCGTCTCAGAGAGGTTCGTCTCGAGAAAGAAACCGGCCGCGCGCCCTGTCTCAGATCCGATGCGCTGCGACGACACTGTCGCGAGTGGCTCGCCAAGAGCCGGCGTCGCCGTTAAGCCCAACGACAACGCCGCCAGGATGCCGGGCGTCAATGCCGAGTGGGGGTTCAGGCCGACGGAGCTGCGGTAACGGGCGGCGGGATAGTTCGATGTCGATCCGTCTCCCTTGCAGGACATGAGACAGGCGATCTCCCCAAGCAGCTTCTTCTCAATCGGACTCAAACGTCTCTGTGCGGTCGCAGTTCACTCTGGGATATAGGAGTCGATCGACGGGCAGCAAGTCAAGGAACTCGTAGATGCCGCACGCGAGCGACGTCTGCCCAACGACGCGGTCACCGTAGACAATGGCGCGCTGGCCCTCTGGAAGACTGCGTCACGAACGGCCATGACCTGATCCATCCGCCCAGCGAAGAGCGTGCGTTCATCCACCGGTGCCTGCGGAGCAAGACACCTTCCGGCACGGATGGAAAGGGTCTGGTCAATCGGCACTGTCGCTGATCCGACGGTACGACAACGCGGGCCGTGTCGTCAACTGAGGAGCTGTTCCTCTTAAGTTACTCCTACCAATTCTGCGCTAAGAGGCAATTAAGCGACTGTTAATAACACTTTCAGGGCATCAAGGGCCCAGATCGGCCAATTGAGACTTGCCGACTGCAGCCGTGGAATTGCGCGTCGATTCGCGGCACGTCGCGCGCGTGGGTGTCGCAAGTGCGCCTGAATCACGCCAGCCGGTTGACAACAAAGCCTGACGGCAGGCTGTGACCCCAGGTATCCAGGCCGCGCCTACCCGGAGATACCAAGGCAGTCCCCCACAGACGGCGGCCAGACCGGGGGTCACCTAGCCGCTCCCCGAGAATTGGCAAACTCTGACCGTGGGGGAGATCCACGCCTGTCAATCCGTTCTCTGGAGCGGCGGGCGAGGGCTACGTACGGGCGGTCGCTGAGAGCGACGCGTCCACGATCCCATAGACGCTGTCCAGCGCCCGTGACAGCTCTCGCGGATTCCGCCCGCCGGCCTCTGCCATGTGGGGACGCCCGCCACCGCCGCCGCCTACGATGCGCGCCACAGCGGAGATCACCTTCCCCGCGTGGACGCGATGTCCTGCAACATCCTTCGTCGCCTGCGCTATCAATGCCACTCGCCTTCCCTGCACCGTCGCCAGGACGACCAGACCGGACCCGATGCGCTGGCGCACTGCGTCAGCCAGAGATCGCATCTGCCCGCGATCCATGTCTTCGACCCTGGCCGAGACGACCCGCAGCCCCCCGACCTCGCGGGCCGACGAGACTAAGCCATCAAGGGCGGTCTTCGCCAGACGCGCCTTCAGCTCCTTTATCTCCCGTTCTTGGCGGCGCCGCTCCGACAGCAGGCGCTGCACAGAGCCGACCAACCCTCCATCCCCGGCCCTCAGCAGGGACGTGAGCTGCCGCAGGCTCCCGGACACATCCTTGTAGTCTTGGATGGCTCCCGTTCCGGAGACGGCCTCGATCCTCCGAACGCCGGCGGCGCTGCTGGTCTCGGCAAGAACCTTGAACACCCCGATCTCGCCGGTCCGCGCCACGTGTGTTCCGCCGCAAAGCTCCTTGCTGAAGTCGCCGATGCTGACGACTCTCACCCGGCCTAGGTACTTTTCGCCGAAGAGCGCCATCGCCCCCGATCGGACAGCATCGTCAAGATCCATCTGGTCGGTGACTACCTCGGTGTCGCGAAGGATGTGCTCGTTGACCAGACCCTCCACATCGTCGATTTCCCTGTTCTCGATCGGAGCGTAGTGGGTGACGTCGAAGCGCAGGCGGTTCGGGTCGACCACGCTGCCAGCCTGCTTTACGTGCGTCCCGAGGACGCGCCGCAGGGCGGCGTGCATAAGGTGGGTGGCCGTATGGTTCCGGCGCGCAGCGTCACGCCGAACGCGATCCACCTGGCCGCAGAGCGTGTCCCCGACCGCGATCTCCAGAAGCGCCCGCACGCGGTGCACGGAGGTCCCGCGTACCGGTGCCTGAACGTCCACCACCACGCCTGCGTTTTCCGAGCCCCGGGTCAAGACTCCCTGATCCCCCACTTGGCCACCTGCCTCCGCATAGAAGGGCGAGCGGTCCAGGACCACATCCACCTCTTGGCCAGAAGACACCGAGTCCACAGCCTTGCCTTCGTGAAGTAGGCCCACCACCCTCAGCCCTTCCGCAGTCGTGCGCGTGTAGCCCAAGAATTCGGTCGGGCAGTGCCTGGAAATGTCGACCAAATCCGGCGGCGCCTGTGCCTGCGATCTCGCCCTGCCCTTCCAGCTGGCGCGGGCCCTGGCCCGCTGACCCGCCATCTCTGTCTCAAAGCCCTGCAGGTCAATCCCGAGTCCGCGCTCGCGGGCCAGCTCCTGCTGCTCGTCCAGGGACAGCCCGAAAGTGTCGTAGAGCCGGAAGGCCGCCGTGCCGGGAATGGTCGTCCCATCAACAGTCGCGACGGCGCTCTCAAACTCCCGCTCGGCGACTGCGAAGTTCCTCTGGTACCGCAGCTCCTCGTCGTGCACGATCCTCGCCACACGGTCGACGCTGTCCTGCAGGTCTGGATACGCCGACCGCATCCTCTCGGCCACGAACCGGGTCATCCGGTGCAGGAAAGCGTCCTCGAAACCCGTGAGTCGGGCGTGGCGCAGCGCCCGCCGGATGATCTTCCTCAATACATACCCGCGACCCTCATTGGCAGGCATGACATCGTCGTGTACCAAGAACGCCGCCGCTCGGCTGTGGTCGGCAACGATCCGCAATGCCGTGTCCTGGGCCGGGTCCCTGCCGTACGTGAGTCCCAGCAGGTCGGCGGCCCGCTGAATGATCGGCTGGAAGAGATCGGTGTCGAAGTTCGAGAGCTTACCCTGCAGCACGGCAGCGGTACGCTCCAAGCCCATCCCAGTGTCTATGGAGGGCTTTGGGAGCGGGTGGAGATTGCCCTCCTCGTCCCGGTCGAACTGCATGAACACAAGGTTCCAGATTTCGACATAGCGCGACACGTCGGCCGGGAACGGGTCGTCTGACTCGCCCGGCTCGAGACCCTCGGGACCGTAGTCATAGAAGATCTCCGAGCACGGCCCGCATGGGCCGGTGTCGCCCATCTGCCAGAAATTGTCCTTCTCCCCGCAGCGCTCAATGCGGCCCAAAGGGACTCCGGCGACGGTCTGCCAGAGACCCTCAGCCTCGTCGTCCTCGCGGAAGACGGTCACGTACAGGCGATCCTTGGGCAGGCCGTACACCTCCGTGACGAGTTCCCAAGCGAAGGCGATGGCCTCGGCCTTGAAGTAGTCCCCGAACGAGAAGTTGCCCAGCATCTCGAAGAACGTGTGGTGGCGCCGGGTGCGGCCCACGTTCTCCAGGTCGTTGTGCTTGCCCCCTGCGCGGACGCACTTCTGGGAGGTTGTCGCGCGCCGGTAGGGCCGGTGTTCGCTCCCGAGGAAGACGTCTTTGAACTGATTCATCCCCGCATTGGCGAACAGCAGCGTCGGATCCCGTGCCGGCACGAGCGAGGAACTCGCAACGCGCCGGTGCCCCTTCGATTCGAAGAAGCTCAGGAATTGCTCGCGTACTTCGTCGCCAGTCATGAAGGGCGGGCAGTCCCCGGAGCCACCATTCTACTTGCCGCCCTCAGCGCCGAAGGGCCGCCCATGCAGCAAGAGTCCCGGGTGTGACGGCGGAAATCGCGGCAACGCTGTCGGCCCCAGCCTCAAGCACATCGCGGCAATTCCCCAGCGTGATCCCGCCGATGGCGACCAGCGGCTTGCTCGTAGCCCGCCTCGCCGCGGCCACTCCGCCCAAGCCCACCACCGGGTCCGGATCCTGCTTGCTGGATGTGGAGAAGACTGGACCGATTGCCACATAGTCCGCCCAGTCGCACTGCTCGTCCGCTGCCTGCTCCGGAGAGTGCGTCGAATACCCCAGGAGCAGTTGCGGGCCGACTAGCCTCCGCACTTCGGCCGGCGGGATGTCCTCCTGACCAACGTGGACGCCATCGGCGCCGGTCACCATTGCGATGTCGGCCCTGTCGTTGACGATGCAGCACACCCCGGCGCGCCGCAGTTCCGCGATGACCCCGCGCGCCTCCTTGAAGGCGGCCCGGTCGAAGTCGCCCTTGTGGCGGTACTGCGCGATCCGTATTCCCGAACCTGCCACCAGCCGAGCCATGGCCATGGCCTCCAGCCCGGACTTTCTCAGAAAGCCCGCGTCGATGATCGGATAGGCCGCCGGCAATGCCGCCAACAGGTCGGATCTGGCGGTCGCGTCCATAGCCGACTGCACACTGCCTGACCGGCCCGCCTTCGAGCGATTCGGCGTCAGCGGATCTCGAGGATCTCCCTCTCTTTGGCCTGCCCGGCAACGTTGAGGCGCTTGATGAATGAGTCGGTGATCTTCTGGATCGCCGCCAAGCCGCGCTTGCTGTCGTCCTTGGAGATTTCCTTGGCCTTCTCGAGCTGCCGGACCGCCAGGTTGGCTTCCCGGCGGATGTTGCGAACGGCCACCCGGTGCTGCTCCACGACACTGTGGAGGCTGCGCACGAGCTTCTTGCGGCGCTGCTGCGTCAGCGGGGGGATCACCAGGCGGATTAGCTTGCCGTCGTTGGCCGGGTTAATCCCGAGGTCCGAAATGCGTATCGCCCTTTCAATCGCGGCGATCTGGGAAGCGTCCCAAGGTTGGATCGTGATTGTCGTTGGGGTTGGCGTGGCAAGCGTGGCCATCTGGCTCACCGGCGTCGGAGTGCCGTAGTAGTCGGCCCGGATGGAGTCGAGCAGCGCGATCGATGCCCGGCCGGTGCGGATCGAAGCCATGGCCCGCGACAAGTCCTGCACGGACTTCTCCATCCGGGCTGATGCCTCTTCCTTGACCTCTTCGACCGTTTCGGCGTGGATGTGGGTCATACGCCCTCCCTTGATCCCAATCAGCCTACGCCATTAGCGTGCCAGCATTCTCCCCGCGGGCGATGCGCGCCATGCTCCCGGGAACGCCCAGTCCAAAGACGCGGACGGGCAAGGCGTTTTCGCGACACAGGGCAACGGCCGTGGCGTCCATGACGGCCAAGCGCTGGACGAGAACCTGATCATACGTCACCCGACCGAAGACCCGCGCATCGGCATGCTCCAGCGGATCCCTGTCGTAGACACCGTCCACTTTAGTTCCCTTTGCGAGTAGGTCGGCGCCGATCTCGACGGCGCGCAGCGCTGCCGCGGTGTCGGTCGTAAAGTACGGATTTCCCGTGCCGCCCGCCAAGACGGCGACCGCACCATCGGCCATCGCGGCGCGCGCCGCGTTCCGCTCATAGGGTTGCGCTAAGCCTGGAGAGGCAGGCACGGCCGAGAGGACGACCGCCGGCACCCAGAACGCCAACAGCATCCCGGCTATTGCCGCTGAGTTGACCACCGTCGCGGCCATTCCCATGTGGTCAGCGGTTGTCCGCTCGATTCCCGATGCGGAAAGGCCTTCGCCACGCACGAAGTTGCCTGCCCCCAGCACCAAGGCAATCTCGACATTCGCCGGGCGGGCTTCGGAAATCTGCTGAGCTAGCCACTCAAGCCTGGAAGGATCCAACCCGCTGGAATTCGGGGCGGCCAGCATCTCGCCCGAGAGCTTGAACAGGATGCGTCGGGGCCGGGGCATTCTTGGCTAGGCTCGACGGCGGGGGCAGCGGTCCGCGGCTTGGTGGCCGCGCGCTAGGAGTCCTCCCCTACCTTGTAGCGCTGAAACCTCCGAACGGCGATGTTCTCCCCAAGCTTGGCGATCGCGCGCTGCACCAGGTCACCCACGCTGATCGAGGGGTCTTTCACGAACGGCTGGTCGACCAGCACGACCTCCTCGTAGAACTTTCCCATCCGCCCGTCGACGATCCGGTCGACGATGAACTCGGGCTTCCCTTCCTGCAGTGCGCGCTCACGCTGAATCTGCCGCTCGCGCCCGACAAGGTCATCCGGAACCTGCTCGCGCCCGACGTATTGCGGGTCTGCCGCCGCCACCTGCATCGCGATGTCCTTGACCAGCTGCTGGAAGTCCGCCGTCCGCGCCACAAAGTCGGACTCGCAATTCACCTCGATCAGGACTCCGAGCTTGCCTCCGGCATGGATGTAGCTGCCGATCACGCCTTCCTTGACCGCCCTGCCGCTCTTCTTCTTGGCGATCGCTACTCCGCGCTTGCGCAGCGCCAGTTCGGCCGCCGCCAAATCGCCACCCGCCTCCACCAAGGCCTTCTTGCAGTCCAAGATGCCCGCGCCGCTCTTGTCGCGCAGTTCCTTCACTAGCTTCGCGCTTACCTTCGCCATACCAGTGCCTCCCTCTCCGTGCAGTTCCCAACCAATCTGAGAAGCCCGTCAGACCGCGAGCTGCGTGCCCGCGTACTCAGCGTCTTGGTCCACCTGCTCGCCCTCTTCCTCCTCGGCCTCCGGAGGCGGGATGAGGGCACGGCCCTCCAGAACGGCGTCGGCAACGCGGTTGGCGAACAGGGTGATTGACCGCAGGGCGTCGTCATTGCCTGGGATGACATAGTCGACCTTGTCAGGGTCGGAGTTGGTGTCCACCACGGCAATCACGGGAATGCTCAGCTTTCGCGCCTCGTTGACGGCGATCTCCTCCTTCCGGGTGTCGATGACGAACACCATGTCAGGCACGCCCGGCATCTCCGTGATTCCCGCAATATTGGCGTGCAACGCCTTGCGCTCACGTTCGAGGCGAGAGATTTCCTTCTTGCTGCGGCCCTCGTAGCCCTCCTCATCAGCGAGCCGCTGGAGTTCCTTGTAGCGCCCGAGGGTCTTCTGCACGGTGACCCAGTTCGTCAGCAGGCCGCCAAGCCAGCGGTGGTTGACGTAGAACATGTCGCAGCGCTGGGCCTCCTTCGCGATGGCCTCCTGGGCTTGGCGCTTGGTGCCTACGAACAGGATGGTCTTGCCGAGGGCAACCTGCTCCGTTACGTACTGCAGGGCATCCCGCAGATTCCTCAGTGTCTTCTGCAGGTCGATGATGTGAATCCGGTTGCGCTCGCCGAAGATGAACTCCTTCATCTTCGGATTCCAGTGCTTGGTCTGGTGCCCGAAGTGAACGCCAGCTTCGAGCAGGTCCTTCATGGTGATTTGCAGCACGATACCTCCGATGGCGAGTGTGTGCCGGCCAGCGATGGCCAATGGCACGACCGCCCCTCGCGCCCGTGGCCGTCCAAGCAGGATTTGGCAGCGGGCACTGTCCTTCCGATTCCCGGCAGTCGCGGGCTAGCGCTTCGAGTACTGGAACCGCTTGCGCGCACCGGGCTTCCCATATTTCTTGCGCTCGTGCTTGCGCGGGTCGCGCGTCAGATAGCCGCCCTTCTTCAGCAGCGGCCTCAGCTCGGCGTTGAACGACTGCAGGGCCCTGGCGATCCCCAGACGCACGGCGTCCGCCTGGCCTGCCTTGCCGCCGCCCTTCACCGTCACCAAGGCGTCAAACTTCCCGTCCGTCTCGCTCGCCAGCAAGGGCTGCCGGATCCGGACCTTGAGCGACTCGGTGGGAAAGTACTGTTCAGGGGTTTGGCCGTTGACGCTGATGCGGCCGGAGCCGGGGCGCAGGAAGACCCTCGCCACCGCGCTCTTGCGGCGACCGGTCCCCAGATACTGGACTTGGATCGGCAATTCTTACCTTTCTCCTGTGAGCACGATGCGGCCGGATGCTAAAAGGTCCAAGGCTTCGGCTGCTGCGCCTCATGGGGGTGGTGTGGGCCTACGTACACCTTGAGTCTCGAGCGCAGCTGCCGACCCAGCTTGTTCTTCGGCAGCATGCCCTTGACGGCGCGACGGACGAGAAGCTCGGGCCGACGTGCGCGCACCTGCCTAGCGGTCTCTTTCCGGATGCCACCCGGGTAGCCCGTGTGCCGGTAGTAGACCTTGTCGGTCTCCTTCCGCCCGGTCAGGCAGACCTTCTCAGCGTTGACCACGACAACAAAGTCGCCTGTCTTCATGAACGGTGTGAAATCCGGCTTGTGCTTGCCTCGGAGCAGCGTGGCGATCTGGGTCGCAAGCCGGCCCAGCGTTTTGCCGTCTGCGTCCATGACGTACCAGTCGTTGCGGATCTCGGATGCTTTGGGCACGTACGTGGTGACAGGCATCGCCGGTTTGAGCCTTAGGGGGACAGCCCCCCGCAAGCTCCATCGTAGCGCAAAATGATCTCATGACGCCATGATGTCTTGATATCTTGACATCATGCGGGTGGGGCTTCACAGAGCCTAGTTCGCAGCGGTGCGACAGGACTGATGTGAATGGACCACCGCACAGCAACCTGGCTCCGAGAGCAGACGCGCACTCGGAGGTTTCGGCAAGTGACGGGCCGCACTGGTGGGCCGTCAGGTTCGCCCTGCTGCTAGTACGGTCCGATCCGATGTCTACCCAAGTCCACCGAGCCAAGGTCCTCGCACGCCTAGCGGCATTTGCGGTGCCAGGCAACGCGAAGCAGCGCAGCCCAGACAGCAGCCGCTGTGGAGCGAATTCGTTCGGTGCGGGCCCGAACACCCGTCGGGGGCGGCCGCAACACCGGGTGCCCGGCAGCCCATGACTGACGACGCAAGCCATCCTCCCCTCCTCGACTTCCGGAATATAGCGGTCTACCGCGGTGACACGCTCGCCCTCAACGGGCTCTCCCTTTCGATCCCGTGCGGCCAGCACGTGGCCATCATCGGACCGAACGGCTCCGGCAAATCGACGCTGATCCGCACAATGATGCGCTACGACCATCCGGTGCGCCGATACCGTCCCGTGATGAAGCTATTCGGGCGCTCGGACTGGCACGTGCAGGACATGCGCCGGCTGGTCGCGATCGTCTCGAACGAGATGGTCCACGCCTGTTGCAAGAGTGCAGCGTCCGGACGCAGCGTCGTCCTCTCCGGGTATTACTCCAGCTTCGAACTCTGGCCACAGCACACGGTCAGCCCCGAGATGGACTCCCGCGGAGAGGAAGTGCTGCGCCTGATGGGTGCATGGCATCTCCGGGACAAGCCCATCAACGCGATGTCCACCGGGGAGGCGAAGCGAGTCGTCATCGGGCGGGCTCTGGTCAATGAGCCAAAGGCTCTCCTGCTCGACGAGCCCTCCAACGGCCTGGACATCCGGGCGGCTCTCGGGCTACGGGAGACGCTTCGCAGGATCGGGGCCCTCGGCACGAGCCTGATCTACGTGACGCACCACCTCCCCGACATCGTCCCCGAGGTGTCGCGAGTCATCCTGCTCAGCGAGGGTCGCATCTACGCCGACGGCCCCAAGGAAGAGGTGCTGACGGAAGAGACGCTTTCGCGGCTCTACGGAACGCGCGTCGAGGTGGAGTGCAAAGGCGGCTACTTCAACTGCTGGGCCTGACCGCCGGGCCGGACGTCAAAATGTGCCCGGATCGCGGCCGCCCGCGCCCTGCCCACCTCCGCCGCCAGATCTTCGAGCCTGCCCTCCCGCACTCGGCTGAGGCTGCCGAATCTCCGTAACAGCTTGCGGACGGAAGCCGGACCCACCCCGGGTATGTCCAGCAGCTCCGACCGGAGCGTTCGCTTGGCCCGCCGACGACGGTGGAAGGCCACGGCGAACCGGTGCGCCTCGTCGCGGATCTGCTGGACCGCGTGCAGGATGGGGCTGAACCGGTCGAGCGCGATGGGCTCGTCCTCGTGCCCGAACACGTACAGAAGCTCCTCGCGCTTGGCGATCGCTGCCAGCGGCTGCGCGGCCATGCCCGCGGCCTCAAGCGCCTCAGCAGCCGCATGCAGCTGGCCGACGCCGCCGTCCACGAGAACCAGCATCGGCAGGGTCTTCCTCGCCTTCTTTACCCTCCTGTAGCGCCGACCCACTACTTCGCGCATCGCGGCGAAGTCGTCGTTGGCCTGCCGGCTGACGATGTACTTGCGGTAGTCGCCCTTGCGCATCCGGCCGTCCTCCCAGACCACCATTGAAGCGACCACGTCGCTGCCTTGGATGTGCGAGATGTCAAAGCACTCGATCCTCGTGCGGGACCGCCTGCCGAAGCCGTCCTCCGCCGACAGGTTCAGCGCTTCCCGCCACGCCTCCGAGATCTGCTCTGGTGTCGGCTTCAGAACGCGGAAGCGCTGCTCGAAGCAATTGCGGGCATTCGTCTCGACCAAGTCGAGAAGCGCCTTTCCGGCGCCTATTTTGGGCACGCTCAGCTGGACCTTGGTGCCACGCTGCTCGGAAAGAAGCTCGGCGAGCGACCGCATGCCCTCGAATGCCTCCGGCACGCGCACTACCGACGGCACATGCCCCTGACCGAGATAGACCTGGGGGAGAAGGCTGGCCAGGAACTCCGGTCGCTGGTATCCCTCGACGTCCTCCCAGTAGAACGCCCGGCGGTCCACGACGCGTCCGTTGCGGACGTGGAAGATGTTCACGGCAACCAAGGGCGGCTCGGCGTGCACTCCGAAGAGATCGATGTCGCGGCCCTCGGCGGCTGCGATTCGCTGCCGCTCGGTGATCTCCTCGACCGTGGCGACAAGATCCCGGAGACTGGCCGCCTTCTCGAATTCGAGCGCCTCGGAGGCATCAAGCATGCGCCTACGCAAGTCGCGGACCAGCTGGCCGCGCCGGCCGGACAGGAAAGCGCGCACGTCCCCAGCGGCCCGGGCATAGGTCTCGTCCGTGACCAGTCCCCTCACGCACGGCCCCCAGCAGCGGTCGATGTGGTACTCGAGGCACGGTCGGGCGTGGTTCCTGGAAAGGTCAATGCTGCAGGATGGCAGCTTGAAGTGCCGGTGGATGAACCGGACCACGCGGTGGGCCAGGTTGCCCGGGAAGTAGGGACCGAAATAGGTCGCCCCGTCCTTCTTGATGCGGCGGGTGACGTAGACGCGCGGATAGCGCTCCCTAGTCAGCTTGATGTATGGATATGTCTTATCGTCTCTAAGGAGTATGTTATACTTGGGCTTGTGCTCTTTGATAAGATTATTCTCTAGAGCTAGCGCTTCTTTCTCGTTTCCGACAACGACGATGGAAATCGATCGGGCTTCGAGGAGCAGGCCGCCGCGCTTGACGTCGGTCGTGGCGTCCTTGGAGAAGTAACTTCGGACGCGGCTCCTCAGGCTCTTCGCCTTGCCGATGTACAGGACCTTTCCGCCCTCCCCGACGAACTCGTAGATCCCGGGAGAGGCGGGAAGATTGGACGCGGCGGACTTGAGCGCGTCCCAGTGCGCGAGATGGGACATGGGCCCTCGCAGCGGACCAGTGCCGCCCGGTCCAGTATACGGGCGGCCGCGGCGACGCTGCCGGCCCGGCCGGACCAGCCCGAAGCGCGGGCGCCGCCACCCGGCCTGTGCCGAGAAGGGCCGGACTGGCACATATAATTGGGAGCCAAAGCGGTCCGCAGAAGAGCAAGGAGGGAATGCTATGGCAGAATACCGCTCGCCGGAAGTCCTGGTCGAGACAAGTTGGGTAAGCGCCCACGCTGCAGAGCCCGGCGTCCGCGTCGTTGAGGTCGATGTTGACACGCGCTCCTATGACGAGGGGCACGTGCCGGGCGCCATCGGGTGGTCATGGGACACCCAGCTGTGCGACCCGGTGCGGCGGGACATCATCCCGAAGGATGCGTTCGAGGGGCTCATGGCGGCCAGCGGCATCGCCAACGACACGACGGTTGTGCTCTACGGAGACAACAATAATTGGTTCGCCGCCTGGGCCTTCTGGCAGCTGAAAATCTACGGGCACGCGGACGTGCGCATCATGAACGGCGGCCGTTCCAAGTGGCTAGCAGAGGGACGCGAGCTGTCCGCCGACAGGCCGGAGCCGGCACCGACGTCTTACGCGGCGAGCGGGCCGGACCTGTCGCTGCGGGCATTCCTCAGCGAAGTGAGCGATGGCGTCGAGTCGGACGCGATAGATTTGGTCGACGTCCGCAGTCCGGCTGAGTTCAGCGGCGAGATTCTGGCTCCCCCCGGACTGCCAGAGACCTGCCAGCGCGGCGGCCACATCCCCGGCGCTCGCAACATCCCGTGGGTCGAGGCCTGTGCCGCCGACGGCACGTTCAAGAGCGCCGACGACCTCCGAGAAATCTACGCCAATGCCGGGATCAGCGGTTCCAAGCCGATCGTGGCCTATTGCAGGATCGGCGAGCGGTCCAGCCACTCCTGGTTCGTCCTGAAATACCTGATCGGCTTTGACGGCGTGACGAACTACGACGGCTCTTGGACGGAGTGGGGCAATTTGGTCGGGGCCCCCGTCGAGCGCGGAGCATGAGGGCCAAGGACTACAAGGTCCTTGAGAGCGAGATGGCGGGCTGGCCCGTGCGCATCACCTCCTACCGAATCGGGGGGACTTGGCACGCAAAGGCGGACAATGTCTCGCCGGGCGCGACGATCGCCACGAGCCGGGCCGCAACCGAGCAGGCAGCCCTCGAAGCCGTGATGGGGAAGGCGCGCGCAAGGCTCGCGGCCACGCGCCGCTTTCCGGCCTCGGCGGAAGGCCGAAAATGACGGTCCAGATCTTCGCCGACATCCACGGCGACATCGCCAGCTTGCGCCGTGCGCTCTCCGTCAGCGCGGACATCTACATCGCGGCCGGCGACCTAGTGACGTGGCCAGCTCCTCTGGACCCGTGCGCTGCGGCGTTGGTGCCGCTCGGCGATCGCGTTTGGATCATGCCGGGCAACAACGAAACAGCCGAACAGGTCCGCGAATTCTGTGAGCTGCACGGATTCCGCTTCTTCCACGAGTCGGCCATTGAGGTCGCGGGAACGCACATCGCAGGGTTGGGATACTCCAATCCGACCCCGTTCGACACGCCCGGCGAATACACGGTAGAGGAAATCGCCGAGCGCCTGTCGAGGTTTGCAGGCCTCTCGCCGCAAGTGCTCGTTTGCCATGCGCCGCCGTCCAACACGCCCCTAGACGAGGCCGCCCCCGGGCTGCACTTCGGTTCCCGGGCTGTCCGCGACTACATTGAGACATGCCAGCCGACTTACTGCTTCTGCGGACATATTCACGAGGGAGCCGGCCGCTCAGTGCGGATCGGCCGGACACTTGCGGTCAACGTCGGCAAGCAGGGCTACCTGCTCGATCTCTGAGGCCTGCAAGAAGCGATATTAGAATGGATCCTTGGCCCGCCCCCGGACTGGTGCGCGGTGCCCGAAGCTCATGTCCGACACGCCCCGCGGGGCAGTAGCCGCGCTGCCTGTTGCAGGCGTGGAGACCGCCGCCAATCCCGGCTTGTGGCTGACCGCTGCGACTCTGTGGCACCGCGAGCTTCGGGGCTTCTACCGCCAGCGCAGCCGGGTCTTCGGCACATTCTCGACGCCGCTGCTCTTCTGGATCGTCCTCGGCTCTGGATTCGGCTCGTCCCTAGCAGGCTCGGATGGGGGGTACGCTCGCTTCTTCTACCCGGGAGTGCTTCTGCTCAGTGCGCTCTTCACGTCGATCTATTGCAACATCTCGCTGATCGAAGACCGCAGGGAGGGCTTCTTGCTCGGGGTCCTCGTGGCGCCGGTGCCGCGCCTGTCTCTGGTGATCGGCAAGGTGGGCGGAGCCGCCACGATCGGCGCGATCCAAGGGGCGCTGATGCTTCCGCTGGCACCGCTTGCCGGACTGCGGATCGATCCCGCCGCAGTGCCGGAACTGCTGGCCTTGCTCCTGCTGTCGGCCCTCGGAATCACCGCCGTGGGCTTCCTTTGCGCGTGGTGGCTGAACTCCGTGCAGGGCTTCCACGCGATCATGAATCTGGTGCTGATGCCCATGTGGCTGCTCTCGGGGGCCGTGTTCCCGGTGGACGGCTCCTCGGCCTGGGTACGCCTGGTGACTGCTATCAACCCGCTGTCCTACGGCGTAATCGAGCTTCGCAGGCTGCTGGGTGAGACGCCGCCCAGCGGTCCGACGGAGCCGGCAGTGGCTTGGCTGGTGTTGGGCGGCTTCGCTGTAGCGGCACTGCTGGCGGCTTGGCATCGCTCGACGACAACCAATCCCGAGCACCTCGCCTGAGGCAAGACCCACGGGCGGTTTCCCAACGTGGCCGTCACCGACCTGCCAGCCCTAAACGCTAGCCTCAACCTGATGGCAGCCATCCTGCTGGTGCTCGGATACGCATTCATCAGGCGTGGCAACGTGAGGCGGCACCGAGCGTGCATGCTCGCGGCGTGCGCCGTGTCGGTGGCGTTCCTCGCGAGCTACTCGGTCTACCACTGGCAGGTCGGCTCCGTGGCTTACACCGGCCATGGGTGGATCCGACCGGTGTACTTCGCCATCCTGATAAGCCACATCCTGCTCGCGATGGCGATCGTTCCGCTGGTCGCGTCCACGCTGTGGCAGGCCTGGAGGGGGGCCTTTCGAGCCCATCGCCGCATCGCCCGCTGGACCTTTCCATCGTGGATGTACGTATCCGTGACAGGCGTGATCGTCTACTGGATGCTCTACCACGGGTAGTACCGCAGTGCTGGCAACCCTGCGCAGGCTCGCGCCGTACGTGGCGCGCTACCGGTCCCGCTATGTGCTGGGACTCGTGGCGCTGCTCCTGCGCGGCACACTTGCGGCCGTCATTCCGTTCCTCATCGGGCGCGCGATTGATCAGCTGGCTTCGGACCAGTACGACGAGGCCTTCGATACGACCGTGCTGCTGGTGCTGGTCGCCGGCGCCAAGGGCGTCTTCCAGTACGCCATGCGCTGGATTCTGATCACGCTCTCGAGAGACGTCGAGTTCGACCTGCGCAACGACCTGACGCGGCACCTGCTTACGCTCGACCGCCACTTCTACGAGCGCTACAAGACGGGCGATCTGATGAGCCGAGCCACCAATGACCTGGCGCAGGTGCGGTCCCTGCTCGGGCCGGGGCTGATGTACAGCGCGGAGATCGCGGTGATCCTCGTCACTGTGGTCTCGTTCATGGCTTGGGTCGACCTCGTGATGACGGCTGCCATCCTCGCGCCCCTCCTCCCGGTCTCGCTGGTCGTCGCCCACTTCGGGGGCAAGACGCACGCCCAGTTCCAGCGTGTGCAGCAGCGCTTCTCTGACATCAGCGCCCATGTCCAGGAGCACATCGCGAGCCTGCGCATGCTGCGCGCATACGGCCAGCAGCTGGCGGAGGTCGACCGCTTCAATCAGGCAAACGCCGAGTACTTCGAGAGCAGCCTCGGGCTCGTCCGCATCTGGAGGAGGTTCTATCCGCTCCTCGACCTGCTGGTCGGGCTGAGCGGCATCACTGCGCTGGTGTGCGGCGGATGGCGCGTGGTCGAGGGTGCCATGACCGTCGGGACCCTGACGACATTCCTCTACCTGCTGACGATGCTGGCGTGGCCCATGGTCGGCATGGGCGTCGTGGTCAACATCACACAGCGCGGCCTGGCGTCGCTTGGGCGGCTCAATGAGCTGCTGACCTTCCGGCCCCGCGTATGCGACGCGAAACGCCTGCAGTCGCGCGGAGCGCGGATCTGGGCCCCGGTCGACTGGGCAGGGGCGAGCGTGCGGTACCCGACCGCCGCCCGGCGGG
>JAJDWM010000467.1 GCA_022825595.1 Bryobacterales bacterium
CGGAGGTCCAGCCAAGCAACGCGTAGACACTCGAATACCCGCGTTCTTGGCTCGCACCCAATCTGGGCAGCAAGCGAGCGGTTGTTCACTTACTGGCCTGACGCCGACACGGATTAGCGTGCCAATCTGACTGGTGCCGCCACCGCTGCTGCCGCTCCCAATACCTTGGTTCGGCAGCCCTGTCTGGCTCACTTGCGGCAACGCGGCCGTCCTTCAGCAGCGCTCGGCCCTGACTGCCAGCAGGTTGCGCTCCCTCCGGCCGAACGCCACGCCCACCAAATGAATCGGCTCGCCCCTGCCTCGGTACTTTTCCCAGTAGCCGCGCTCCCGGATCTGCGCGAGCGCTAGGGCCGTTGCTCGCTCCGCGCGTTGGCCGTCCCCGGCCATCTTGAACTCCAGCACGAACACCTGGCCACCGTGCAGCAGCACCATGTCTGCCCGCCCACGACTCGACGAGTCCTCGACCCGCAACTCCGCGCCGATCGTGCGAAAGCAAGCGTACAGCATGCCCGCGTACCAAGCTTCGTACCGCGCGAACTCCGGATTCTCCTGCGACTGGTCCGGGACGCCCGCAAAGAACGATCGCAGGCGGTCCCCGAACGCTTGGAAGTCATTGGCCACCAGCAGGCGGCACAACTCCTTGCCCAAGGCCCCCACTCTCTTCACCGGCTGTCCCAAGTGGGCAAGCAAGCCTTTGTTCAGACTGTGACGGACCTCTTTGTTGGGATAGTCCAGAGTGAAGAACGTTTCCTCCTGATCTGACTCTTCCGACGCAATTGTCAGGTAGCCCGTCTGGAACAGGAGTGCGTCGATGCTGATGTCATCGACATCGAAGGTCGAGACTAGGTCGACGTCGGCGATGCGGTTCTCGAGCTCCAGCGGGCTCACTCCTTGCTTCAACATCGTCTGGTACAAGAAGTCCGGCGTCCCGGTCATGAACCAGTGCGGTCGGAATCTCCGGCTGTGGAAGAGCAGCAGGATGTCGAAGGGGTTGTAGACTTTCTCCTCGCCCAGCCAGCCGTAGCCGTTGTACCTCTCCCGAATCTTCTCGCGGTCCAGACCGGCAAGCTCGGGAGCGAACACCGTGTCCAAGTCGCGGTCAGTGTATCCGCACAAGCTGGAATACAGCGGGTCTAGGCTGATGTCCAGCAGGTTGTTCAGCCCGGAGAACAGGCTCGCCTTCGAGAACATGCTGATCCCGGTTGCGAACACGAACCGCACGTGGCGAGCGCTGTCCTTGATGACCCCGTAGAATCCGCGCAGGTGGTCGCGGTTGGCCCTAGCCAGCTCCGGGCTGCCGAGAACGTCCAAGATCGGTTTGTCGTACTCGTCCACCAGCACGACGGCCTGCATCCCCGTTGCCTTGTGCAGTTGATACAAGAGATTCCGCAGGCGGCCTGTCCCCGAGGTCTGGACAGCAGTGATTCCGGTGCCATCTTCAATGAGCTGCAGTTGATCGAGGATGTCCTGTTCGACCGCTCCCGGCTCGTCGTACTTCCCGCCAAAGCTCAGATGGACCACCGGATGCGCCTCCGACCAGTCCCAGCGGTTGTGGATGTCCAGTCCCCGGAACAGCGGCTCGCTGCCCGCGAACAGCTCGTGCAGCGTGTCCAGCAGCAGGCTCTTGCCGAGGCGCCTGGGGCGGGAAAGAATGTAGTAGCGTCCGTGATTCGCCAATTGGCGGATCAGAGGGGTCTTGTCAACGTAATAGTACGAGCCCTCCCGGATCGTCCGAAAGTCCTGGATGCCGATCGGTAAGAGCCGACGGTTCATCGTCATGGCGCAGCAACGAATGCCTGCAGCCATCGTATTATCCCGAGGCAGGGCCTGGCCATTCCCGGATCGTTGGCTTCAGATGAGGCGCGCGCTTGGGCAATTCTTGAACTCGGTCAATTAACGTCCCGTCGATTAACAGTGCATCGCGGAGGCGCTCACCTAGGCCATGGCAGTGGACCTTAGAAATCCTGTTGGGACTTGCTGGCGGGAAGTCTCGAACTGCGTTCGGCTGGGAGGTGTCCCGTGAGTTGGAATCTATTGCATTCGTGGCCAGTTGCAGCTTGCGAGCTGCCAGGAGGGGACCGTTCGATCAGGTCGTGAAGTAGGTTGGTGGACTGCCCTTTCTGTCGGTGGCTGCGGCCAGCCTCGTCTCAGTGCCGTTGGAGGGCACACTAGCAAGCGCACCGAGACTTGGATATCTCCCTCTGGGGGCCCGAAAACAAAGATTTCGCCACCCGCGTCAGCAGTTGGCGCGCTACAATTCCAGCGGAGGTGAATCTGGCTCCGCGCCGACGACCCACCCGCCGTCACGGCCTTGCAGTGCTGGCCTGCGCCAGCCTGTGCACCGCACTTGCTGTTCCCAGCTCGGGACAGCAAACCTACGATCAAGTCGACTGGCCACTGCCGGCCACATCCGAGGCCGGCACGGCAGCTCCCTGGCACTTCGGAGAAGTCGCTGCTGTCGCCACAACACGTGAGGGAACCGTACTCGTTCTCCACCGAGGCGCCCATCCAATCCTGGAGTTCGACGTTGACGGCAACTTTGTCGGCTCTTGGGGCGAGGGCGGCATCAGCGGCGGAAAAGTGACCCAAGTCCCTCCGCCTGGACGCACAGCGGCCGGATCCCGGTACACGGTCGTCCATGGACCGGCAGCGTGCTTCGCGTGCGGCGGCCACTCGATCCGAACGGATCCGGACGGGAACGTGTGGGTTGTGGATGCGGCGGCGCACATTGTCTACAGGTTCGACCAAGACAGGAACATTGCCCTGCAGCTCGGTGAGAGTGGAGTGCCGGGCACGGACCGCGACCACTTCCACCTCCCGACCGATGTCGCCTTCGGCCCGAACGGCGAGATCTACGTCAGTGACGGCTACGGGAGCGCGAGGGTCGTCAAGTTCTCCGAAGCCGGCGATTACCTCCTCGAATGGGGCGAGCGCGGCACCGGCCCAGGTGAATTCGGGCTGCCCCACAATCTGGTCGTGGACGCCGAAGGGCTCGTGTACGTAACGGACCGGGACAATCAACGGATCCAGGTCTTCGATCCCGACGGCACGTTCCTCGCCCAATGGCGGGGCGTCGGGAGCGTCTCAACGCTCTACCTGACAGACGGCCAGAAGATCTGGGCGGGTGGGACGCTGCGGAACTTGGATGGCAGCATCGCCCTGTCGCTGCCCGGAAACGTCGGCGGCCACGGAACGACCGTAGCCCCTGACGGGAGCGTCTTCGTCGCGCAGCTGAGCGGTATCGTCCAGCGGTTCGTGCCCCGTTAGGCAGGAGCCGTTCGGCCCACCGCGAGAGCCAAGCCTTCACTCGGCCCAAGGTCGCGTGTGCGGTGATACACTGGGGCGCGTCGCTGCTCAGCGGCGCAATCGCGGCGACCCGCGGCCGACATAGGCGACATTGGTCCCCCGCCAGTAGGCTAGCCTTGTCCGGGCGTTCGGTGTGAGCAAGAAAAAGCGCATTCGCAGGGCGCCCAAGCACAGTAAGCGGGCTAGAGTTCAGGCGAGCCCTGGCCCAAGCAAGGGCGGTCGCCCCGCAGTCTATTGGCTGATCGCCGCCGCCCTCTTGCTTGGCGCTGCGAGCTGGTTCCTGCTGCGTGAGGATCGACCGGCCAAGCCGCCTTCGCCTGAACCGGAACCCGTAGTGCGCTTCGCCTCCGCACCTGACGGAATCGACTTCGTCCTGAACAACGGCACGACCGACGACAAGCCGATGCCAGACTCCACCTTGGGCGGAGTGGCCGTGCTGGACTGCGACGGTGACGGGCTGCTGGACGTATTCTTCGCCAACGGTGCACGATTCCCGGACTTGGTCAAGAGCGACGAGTCGTTCCACAACCGCCTTTACCGAAACTCGGGCACCAGATCGTTCGAGGACGTCACAGCCGACTCCGGCGTGGCCGGGATCGGTTACAGCATGGGCGTCGCGACGGGCGACTACGACAACGACGGTCGGCCAGACATCTTCGTGGCCGGTGTGGACGTCAACACGCTGTACCGCAACGTGGGCGGCTGTCGTTTTGAGGACGTTACGGCCCGCGCCGGTCTGCCGGCAACCAAGGCCAAAGGCGCGAAGTGGGCTGTCGCGGCTGCGTGGACGGACTACGACAGTGACGGCCTGCTGGACCTGTTCGTAGTCAACTACCTGGATTGGAACTGGGAGAACAACCGCGTCTGCGGCGACCCGGGCCGACGCCTCTCCTGCTCTCCCGCGCACTATCGAGGCCTGCCGAACTCCCTGTACCGCAATCTTGGCAACGGGACATTCTCAGACGTGAGTGAACAGACTGGGGTAGCCAATCACATCGGCAAGGGCATGAGCGCGGCGGTGGCGGACTATGACGGCGACGCGTTCTCGGACATCTTCGTAACCAACGACTCGACACGCAACTTCCTATTCAGGAACATTGGCGGGGAGCGCTTCGAAGAAGTGGGCGTGCAGGCGGGGATGGCTCTGACCTCGGACGGGATACCGGTCTCGAGCATGGGGCTCGACGTGCGCGACCTGAACGGCGACGAGTGGCCGGACCTGACGATCACTGCGCTGGCGAACGAGACATTCCCGCTGTTCGTCAATCGCAGCGGCAAGGTCTTCACCGATGCCACCTATGAGAGCAAGATAGGGCTGGAGTCGCTGACGCTGTCGGGGTGGAGCGTAGGCGCATTCGACTTTGACAACGACGGCGATCGGGACATCTTCACGGCCAACTCCCACGTGAGCGAGAATGTCGGGCTCTACCGCGCCGTGAAGTACCGTCTTCCGAACGCCGTCTTCCAATTGCTGGCGGACGGTACGTACCGCAATTCCGCGCCGGATGCCGGGCCAGCGATGCAGGCAGAGGCGGCGCACAGGGGTGCGGCGTTCGGCGATCTCGACAACGACGGCCGCATTGACGCCGTCGTCTCGGCCATCGGGACGCCGGCAGCCGTGCTGTTCAATGAGTCCGAAGCGGGCAACTGGCTGATTCTCGACCTCGAAGGCAGCGCCAGCAATCGGGACGGCCTCGGGGCGCGATTGCGCATGGTGACCTCATCGGGAGCGGTGCAGCACAACCAGGCCACCACGGCCGTGGGATACGCCAGCTCCTCGGACAGCCGCGTCCACTTCGGGCTGGGGCCGGACGGGCGAGCATCGGAGATCGAGATTCGCTGGCCCAGCGGGACCGTGCAGGTGCTTCGGGACGTGGAGGCGGGGCAGGTGCTGGCAGTTGCCGAGCCGCGCTAGTGCTGCGGCAGCGGCGGTCACGGCCTCTCTATAATGGCGGCCTGATGCGCATGCCGACCCGTCGCAGATTCCTGGCCTCACTCGCCTCCTCAACCGTTCCGGCCTGGCTAGCGGGCTTTCGGCGACTCAGTGCGGCGAACCGGAGACAGGCCAAGATCACGGACATCACGACCATGGTCTTGCAGGGGCCGCGGTCGTACACGCTCGTACGCGTCGACACGGACGCCGGTGTTCACGGCTTTGCGGAAGCATACGGCTCGCCCGGGCTTGGGATCAAGCAGGAGATCCACGGGCTCAAGGACCTGTTCGTCGGCCAAGATCCGCTGCAGATAGACCGTCTCTACACCGTCTACCGCTACACCGACGGCAGCGCCCACGCGCAGCAACGGGCGATGAGCGGCATTGAAATGGCCCTGTGGGACTTGGCCGGAAAGCTGCTGGAGGTGCCGACGCATGCCCTGCTCGGCGGCAAGTTCCGCAGCCGCGTAAGGCTCTATGACCACTCCCGCCCGGACGACTTCTTTGACAAGGCGGTGCTGCGAGACTGGGCACAACGCGTCAAGGAAAGCCCTTCCGGGATCAACATGCACAAGTTCGGCCCCCTACGCAACAGCCCGGGCATCGACCCCGGCAGAGACCCCTCGAACCGCATGCTCTCGAGCGACGAGCTCCGGCGCCTCCGCCAAGGCTTCGAGAACTGCCGGGAGGCATTAGGGTTCGAGCATGACATTCTGATCGGTTGCCATTGGGAGTTCGACCTGCGCAGCGCGATCGACATGGCTGTCGCGCTCGAGGACGTCAAGCCGCGCTTTCTGGAGGATCCGCTGCCGGTGGCCTATTCCGAGAGCTGGAGACGGCTCGCCGAGATGTCACCCGTGCCGATTTGCACCGGCGAAAACTGGATGCGCCGCGCCGAAGCGCTGCCCTTCGTGGTCAACGCGGCAATCGACATTCTCCATCCGGACCTGCGCAACTCCGGCGGGTTCCTCGAGAACAAGCGTATGGCGGACCTGGCGGACCTCTATTTCCTGCCTATGGCAAACCACAACACCGGCAGCATCGTGAACGGGATGGCGAGCATCCACTGGGCCTCGACGATCAGGGACTACTTCGCCTGCGAGACGCTGTTCTTCGACGGTGGCTGGATGGACGATGTGATCGTCCACGACGGGCCGCTGGCCAAGGGCGGATTCGTCGAGGTCCCGGACAATCCCGGCCTCGGGATCGAACTGGACCCGGACGTGGTCAAGGCGCACTTGGCGGACGGCGAGGCTTGGTGGGGATGATCGGACCGGGCTCGTTGGCAGGACGCCGATCGGCTCTCACTTGTAGAACGGCCGCCCCTTGAGCCACCGTGGACCGTAGACCGGCTCGGGAGCCCCAACTTCCAGAGCGCCCAAGTCGGGTGCCTCGCCCGAGAATCCGTCGTTGACAGTCGGGATCGGGACTCCGGCATCGACCGCCCTGCTGTCGGGCCGAAGGCGGAAGTCAAGGTCCGCTGCGTGATAGACGGCATGGCGCTTAACCGGGTCCGGCGCCTGCATCCTGCGGAAGATGTCGAAGTCGACCTCGATCCCGTGCCGTTCCTGACCGGTCGCCTCCCGAAATGCCGCCAGCGTGGAGAAAGTCTGCCAGTTGTCGGATTCGGCGTCGTACAGCGTCCCGGCACCTCGGGGCGCACGCCATCTGTACTGCCGCGCCACGCCCGTGTTGGGCCGGAACCCGTTGAAGTCCGAACTGTGGACTGATGTGGCGTTTGACCAGGTCATCACGCCCCTTTCGGGTGTGTCGCGTCCGAGGAACAGGTTGTTGCGGTAATGCATGTTCGCCGACAAATCGCCGGCCACCTGCTCGCCAATGATGGTGTTGTGGAAGGCGAAGAGCCCCGCCGCCTTGGCGGAGAACTTGAACGCCACTCCGCTCGGCACGTGGTAGAGCAGGTTGCGGATAAAGTAGGCTGGCCCCCCGAAGACCGGCTGGGAGCTGTACCCGCCGTGCGCCGCGTTGACCCCGCGGTTGTTGTAGACGCGAATGTTGTGCACACCACCGTCCGTCTCGATGAAGTCATCCCCGGACATGTGGATGTCGTTGTTGTGGATGTCGATCGAGGACGCCCGCATGTGGGGGTCGGACGACGGAGTGCCGTAGGTCGAGATGCCGATCCCGTCGTGAAAGTAGGCCACCGCGTTATGAGCGATGACATGGCCGGGCCCGTAGACCTTGACGGCATAGTAGCTGCGGACCTCGTGCGAGCCGTATGGCCCGGCGCTGCGCCACAGCGGGCCCGTCCAGCCCACGAGAAGGTTTCGCTGCTCGGCCCGACCCAGGAAGACGTTGTCTGCGATGTAGAAGTCGCTGGAACCCTCGAACTCGGTCCAGACGCCGAAGCCGACATCCTCGAAGCGGCAGTTGCGGACGGTCAGCCCGACCGCGCCGGTCACATTCTTGAAGCCCGCGAAGATGGCAATGTCCGTGCCGCGGAATGTCAGGCCGTCAAATATGTGGTGGGCAGACGCCGTGACGTCGAATAGGCGGTGGTTGCCGGCGCCGTCGAAGACCACCTCTCCGTCGCCGGCCGCGCGGATCGTGATCGGTCGATCCGCGGTTGCCTTGATCGTCAGCCAGTTGGTCCCGTCGAATGGCGTCATCATCGGGTCGACGTAATTGAGGCGGTCATTGCGGTAGAGGCCTGCGTGGACGAGGATCGTGTCCCCCGGACGCACCGGGCGCTCCCATACGACGCTCCAGTCACCCAGCCCAGCGCCGTAGTAGGCCTGCAGCAGGCTTGTGAAGTGGGGCTCCAGCTTCTCTCCCTCGTGGTACGGGGGATACACATGGCGGACTTCCCCGCCCTGGAACGGCTGGGGCTCACTGCGGGTAGGGACACGCACCAGCTGGGAAGTGTCCCCTTCCGTGCCGTCCGGATCACTCAGCTGGAACCGGCACTCGTATTCCGTTCCCGGACGCAGGTTGAGGATGCTACCGGCGAATCCGTCCGGCACGGTGTATTCGAGGTGCTCGCGCTGCCTGAAGACCCGCTCACCACCGATGCGGACCAAGGGCAGCGCTTCGCGCCACTGTGACGCGCCCACTTCGCGAAACTCGACCGACACGGTGGCGTTGCGGTTGGCATCGCCGCTGATCGACCATTCGAAGCCGAGATTGTGGAGCGTCGGGTGCTCCACGGTGAATCGTCCGGCACTTGTGGAGTCTTGGGCCAGCATGGGTGGCATCCCAACGCAGGTGAGACAGGCGAGAATCGGCAGGCTTCGCATTTGGGACGATTCTATGCCAGCGCACCGCGATGCCGTCGCTAAGGACCGGTCTCGCGGCGCTTCCAGAGTGGACGCGCTCCGGCGCGCATATAATCCGGAGCGTGCCGGTGGGACTGATCCTTGCGCTAGCTCTGGCCAGCGGCGCTGCCGCCCAGCCCCTCAATCTTGTGGTCTTCATTGCGGACGACCAAGGCGAGGGCGACCTCTCGGCCTACGGACACCCGACTCTTCGCACACCCAATATCGACCGCTTGGCGCAAGAAGGAATGCGCTTCGACAACGCCTTCCTGACCATCTCATCATGCAGTCCGTCACGGGCCAGCATCCTCACCGGCCGCTATCCACACTCGACTGGTGCCGAAGACCTGCACATGCCTTTGCCCGCCGACCAGCGCACCATCGCCCGAATTCTGCGGGATGAAGGCTACTTCAACATGTCTGTCGGAAAGTGGCACCTGGGAGACGCTGAACAGGGCCACTGGGACGTTGTCGTTGACTGTCCCGGACGGGAAACAGCCGCCGAGGCGGTCAAGGCGCTGCGACAGCGCCCGAGCAATCGGCCGTTCTTCTTCTGGGTGGCGTCCAAAGACCCGCATCGACCGTTCGATGAGGACGCCATCGAAGAGCCGCACGACCCGGCTGACGTGGTCGTGCCGCCGTACTTGCCAGACCACCCCTTGATCCGGCGGGATCTCGCCCTGTACTACGACGAGGTAACGCGGTTTGACTCGCATGTGGGGGAGGTCGTGGCCGAACTGGAGCGCCAAGGTGTGCTCGACAGGACGGCGATAACCTACATCTCGGACAACGGCATGCCCTTTCCGCGGGCCAAGACTACGCTCTACGATTCCGGAATCCGCACACCAATGATCGTGCGCCTACCCGGAGTGGTGCCTGCAGGCTCCGTCCAGAAGGGCCTGTTCAGCGTGGTGGACTTGGCACCAACGCTCTTAGACCTAGCCGGTTTGCCGATGGAGACCTCGGACGGGAGGAGCGCTGCAGAGATGTTCCGCGATCCTGAGGCCAGAGGGCGGGAAGCTGTCTTTGCGGAGGCGAACTGGCACGACTTCGAGCATTTCAGCCGCGCCGTCCGTACGAGCCGATTCCTGCTGGTGCGGAACTACTACTGGCAGAAGCCCCTTTGGAACAGCGTCGATTCGATCAACTCCATCACCTGGTCCGGGTTCGTGGCGAGC
>JAJDWM010000129.1 GCA_022825595.1 Bryobacterales bacterium
CGCCGACCACGCCGCTGCCGTCAGAGGCCCATCCGAGAACGGTGTTCGAGAGGCTATTCGGAGAAGGGGGCAGCGTCGGCGATCGGCGCGCAGCGCTGAGGGAGCGGGCAAGCCTTCTCGACTGGGTGCGCGACGACATCACCCGCCTGAAGAGGAAGCTCGGCCAAGAGGACCGGAGGCGCATCGACAGCTATCTCTCGAGTATTCGAGAGGTGGAGCGACAGATCCAGCGGGCCGAGGCCGTTGCGGCCGACAACCCACTCCCAGACCTTGACCGCCCACAGGGAGTTCCGGCGGCGTATCGGGACCACGCAAGGCTGATGTTCGACCTGCAGCTGCTGGCCTACCAAGGAGACATCACCAGAGTGATCACGTTCCAGCTTGCACGTGAGCTGAGCGGGCGCACCTATCCCGAAGTCGGCGTGCCCGATCCGCACCACCCTCTGAGCCACCACGGCAATGATCCCGAGAAGGTCGAGAAGATCTCCCGGATCAACAGGTTCCACGTCTCGCTGTTTGCCGAATACCTGGAGAAGCTCAAGGCCACGCCGGATGGCGACGGGTCCCTGTTGGACCACGTCGTTCTTCTGTACGGGAGCGGGATGGGCAATCCCAGCACGCACGACCATGACAACCTTCCGATCCTCGTCGCCGGGGGGGCATCCTGCGGCGTGCGAGGAGGCCGGCACGTACGGTTCGACAAGGGAACGCCACTCGCGAACCTGCACCTGACCCTGCTTGATCGCGTCGGGGTGCGGCTCGACTCCTTTGGCGACAGCAATGGCAGAATCGACAACCTGTTCCATGCTGTTCCGGTGTGACGATCTCATGGCACGCAGGCCCCCAGATCCGCCCGAGAGACTAGCGCTGAGACACGCTCAGTGGGCATGGATCCCGCTGCTGGCGGTTGCGCTGGCCAGCAGTGCCCAGGCGGCAAGGCGTGCGGCTCTTGCGGACTTGGCCGAGGCTCGCGATTCTCGGGCGGTCCAGAGGATGCTCGTATCCGGGGCCGACCCTAATGTGCCCCAGTTCGACGGCACGACTGCGCTGCACTGGGCTGTCTACCACGACGACACCGCCACCGCAGCGGCCCTTCTGGAGGCCGGGGCCGACGCGGACGCCAGGAATCAGTACGGCGTTCCTCCCATAGCGCTCGCCTGCACGAACCGCAACGGGCCTTTGGTCAGGCTCCTCCTCAATGCGGGTGCGGACGCCAAGGCCTCACTCGCGGGAGGCGAGACCGTTCTCATGGCGGCATCCCGTGCCGGCGGGCTTGCGGCTGTCGAGGCCCTTCTCGCAGCCGGCGCCGACGTCAATGCCGAGGAGCGGAACGGCCAGACGGCTCTCATGTGGGCAGCGGCCGAAGGCCATGCCCCCGTCGTGGAGGCCTTGCTGCGTCGGGGGGCTGACATCCGGCGGGCGCTAGCCTCGGGGTTCAACGCAATGTTCTTCGCGGTGCGGGAGGGTCGAAGCGAGGTTGTTCGAGTCTTGCTTCGCGCAGGGGTCGATGTGAACGAACCGCTGCACCGAAGAAAGCGCCCGCAGTACCAGCACGCCAACAGCGGAATGGGCCCGTTGCTGCTGGCCATCGAGAATGGGCACTTCGAACTTGCCGTGATGCTGCTGGAGGCAGGTGCCGACCCGAATGACGAGCGGACCGGCTTCACACCGCTGCATACGGTCACCTGGGTCCGAAAGCCAAAGGTAAGCGACTACGGTAGCGATCCAGCTCCGGAAGGATCCGGCAACCTTTCGTCGCTGCAGTTCGTGCGGACGCTTGTGGCAATGGGCGCCGACGTCAACGCGCGATTGAAGGCTGGCAAGCCCCTCGCGCCCAAGATCAACCACCAAGGCGCCACCCCCTTCCTGTTTGCGGCGGACAAGGCAGATGTTCCCCTGATGAAGGTCTTGCTGGATCTGGGTGCCGACCCGTTCCTACCAAACATCGAGAACACTACGCCGCTGCACGTCGCGGCGGGACTCGGGACCACGGCCCCTCTCGAGGAGGCAGGCACGGAGGAGGAAGCCTTCGAGGCCACCGAGCTCCTGCTCGGGCTGGGAGCCGACATCAACGCCGTCGATGACAACGGGGAGACTGTGGTGCATGGGGCTGCCTACGGCAGCTTTCCCACCGTCCTCCAACTGCTCGCCGACAGCGGTGCCGACCCCTCGCTTTGGAGCCAGCCGAACAGGCACGGCTGGACTCCGCTGTACATCGCCGAGGGTTATCGGCCCGGGAACTTCAAGCCTGCCCCGCGGATGATCTTGGCGATACAGGCACTAATGGCCAAGCACGGCCTGTCCACGGAAGGCGTGAGGCCCCGGCACATCGGCACTTACGAGAAAGCTCGACTTGCCGCCCAGCAGTCGCCCTGACATCAGTCCAGCGGCGGAAGGCCGGCCTGCTGCGACTGCCGCAAGCAGGGCGGGAGCGATTCCTCGGACAGGCTTGGCGTCGAACCGTCACTGGCGTGCAGTCGGTCCTGGGAGAGCGCTCAGAGGGCGCGCTGCCGTGCCTGAGTCCGTGGCGTGGCCGCAGAACCACGCACGCCGTCGCCGAGGCGCGGAACAGCCAGTGCCAGAGGATGGCCTCGAAGTGGATCCGCCCCGTCCCCGTGGTGAAGCTCCACCCAGACGGTCCCGCCCCGTCTCCCTCCTCGCCGGCGCAGGCCTGGAATGGGCACCGGGCGATGGCGAGTCTTCATCAGAACTTCGAACGCTCCCGATTCATGCCGTGGAGTACTCCAGCAATGCAATGTCACCCACGACTTTCTTCACCCTGAGCGCCAGCGTCTTGCCAATCGCCTGGTCCCCGTTCCTGGGGTCCGCAGCCGCTGTTTCACCCTCTACGGGTTCGATGCGCATCGACTGTCCCTTGACGCGAACTTCCAGCGGCATCCCGGGGCGAGATGCCTGCGCGATCCGCGAGCCGCCCCCGACCCTGATTGCAAAGTGAACATGCAACGCGCACTCGTCAGGAACCCATTCCGTTTCGGCATGCCCAGCGAATCCGTCCTTGGCGACGAGCACTGTCAGTGGATGATGCCCGTCGGGAAGGTCGAGTTCCGCCTGGCCACCGGGTCCTGTGACGGTCGCGACACTCGTGCCATCAGGCAGGATTGCCAACACATCGGCTCCTGAGACCGGGCCGGACCCGGCAAAGACCTCTACCGTCCAAGAAACTCGTGGTGGCGCCGCCGTCCGTACAGAGCGCCATGGCACGATCCTACAGTCAGAACGCTGCTGGAACTCACTGCCTCCGTACACCAAGACGGCCTCCGGCCTAGGGCGGACCCCGCTGAGAGCCGTCCGAACGCGCCTCGCGTTCTTCAGCAGCCTCGACCTAGGAGTGGCGGCTGATTTGGCCTCGATTAGGGTTACTACGTCGCGGTCGTCGACAACGAGGTCGACTTCGACGCCATTGGAGTCCCGGTAGAACGAGAGGCCACCGGCTTGGCTGGAATGCGTCCGGTGCTTGAGTACCTCCG
>JAJDWM010000597.1 GCA_022825595.1 Bryobacterales bacterium
CGCCGAAGAAGGCCGCAAGATGACGGCCAAGGAACAGCTGGCGCGCCATCGCGCCGACCCAGCCTGCGCGGGCTGCCACTCGCGGATCGATGCGCTGGGCTTCGCGCTCGAGAACTTCGACGTGCTGGGCCGCTGGAGGGACGAAGACGGTGGCGAACCCGTTGACCCGTCGGGCACGCTGGCTTCGGGGCAGGTAGTCCATGGTCCGCAGGGGTTGAGGCGCCTGCTGCTCGAACAGCCCGAGCGCTTTGCCCGCGCTTCGGTTGAGCGCTTGCTGACGTTTGCCCTGGGACGCGAACTCGACGCCAGGGACCAGCCAACAGTCCGCCGAATCCTGCGCGGGGCCAAGGCCGAGCGATATCGGTTTTGGGACCTGATCCGTGGGGTGATCGGGAGCGTCCCGTTTCAGATGCGCCAGGCGGGCGCTGGATAAGGGAGGGCCACCATGTTCATTTCCAAGAAACGCCTTCCGCGCCGGACATTCCTGCGCGGCGCGGGCACGTCTCTGGCCTTGCCGCTGCTGGACGCCATGATTCCCGCCATGACTGCCCAGCACCGGACTGCCGCAGCGCCCGTGAGGCGGCTGGGCTTCATCTACTTTCCCTTGGGCGTGGACCGCGAACGCTGGGACCCCCAGGGTGAAGGTGCCGACTACCAAGCCAACGAGGCATTGGCGCCCCTGGCCCCCCTCCGCAAGAAGTTCCTAGTCCTGACCGGCCTATCGTCGGACCCAGACCGCAGCAAGGCCGGATTCCACGACAGGGCGATGGCGTCGTTCATGACCGGGTGCGAGCCGACCAAGGGCAAGGTCCACGTCGGAATCTCGGTCGACCAAGTGGCGGCGCGCACACTGGGGAAAAAGACTCCGTTCTCCTCGCTTGAGCTGACCACCGAGAACACCGGGAATCTGCCCGGCCCTGTCTTTAAGGACGCGACGAATCCGCTGCCGTTCGAGAAGAATCCGCGGTTCGTGTTCGAGAGGCTCTTCGGCGAAGGTGGCCGCATCGACCCGAAGGCCAATAGGGAACGCGACGCCGCGGACCGCAGTGCGCTTGACGCCGTCTCCGGCAGGATCGACGAGCTGCGGGCTGAGGTCGGGCCGGCGGACCGCCGCAAGCTGGACCAGTACTTTGAGTCGATCCGCGATGTGGAGCGGCGCATTGACGTGGCCCTGAAGAAGCCCCCACTTGACCTGCCGGCCACACCGCGGCCGCCGGGCATCCCCGACAACTGGCCGGACCACGTGAGGCTGATGTTCGACCTGCAGACCCTCGCCATCCAAGCCGACCTGACGCGGGTCTGGACGTTCATGTACGGTCGCGAGGCCACTTCTATGAACTTCCCGCACCTCGGCATCTCGATGGGGCACCACGAAATCTCGCACCACAACTTCGAGAAGTACAAGCTCGACGCCCTGGCCAAGATCAACGTCAACCAGACCGAACTGCTCGCGTACTTCCTCAACAGGCTGGACGGCCTCAAGGAGGGCGACTCAACGCTGCTGGACCATTCACTCATCTTGTACGCGAGCAGTCTCAGCGTGCCGACAAGCCACAGCCAGCGAAACCTCCCAGTCCTGCTGGCCGGAGGGGCTTCCGGGCGCATCGCGGGCGGACGCCACGTGGCCTTCCCGGGCGACACTACTCCGCTCACGAATCTGTACCTGACGATGCTCGACAAGGTTGGCGTTCCGACGGACAAACTCGGCGACAGCACTGGTCCCCTAAATCGACTGGAAGTCTAGGCCGATGCCGAGAGTCCGTGTCCCGACCGTAGCGCTCACTGCCCTGCTCTGCTTCCCCGCCGGATCTGCGTCGGCGCCACAGGAGCCGCTTGTTGAAGCAGCCCACGGCGATGACTTAGCGCAAGTCTCGGCCCTGCTCGCCGACGGCGCGAACCCTGACGCGATGGCGGAAGATGGCTCGACGGCCTTGGCGTGGTCTTCGGTCCGCGGCAATGAGGCGATTGCCCTCCGCCTGCTGGACGCCGGGGCCAGCCCAGACTTGGCCAATCCACTCGGCATCCCGCCGCTGGCGCTGGCAATAGAGAACGGAGCCGCAGGGGTGGCCGAGCTGCTCTTGGAGCGCGGGGCCGATCCTAATGCAACCCGCGAGAGTGGCGAGACGCCGCTGATGACGGCCGCTAGGCTTGGGCAAGTGAGGCTCATGGAGTTCCTTCTTCGGCGGGGAGCCGACCCCAATGCCCGTGAGAAGCACTTCGGCCAGACAGCGCTGATGTGGGCCGTCGGAAATCCGGAAGCCGTCCGCCTGCTGCTCGACCGTGGCGCCAGCATCGAGCCCACTACGCGGGCCTGGGACGTGCAGTACACAATCTACGTCCCTACCAGCTTCACCCTCGGCAAGACGGGAATTCCGTGGAATTCGGACGGGCACTACCAGTCCCGGCAGGGCGGGCATGACGCTCTGTTCTTCGCGGTGCGGAAGCAAGACAAGGAGTCCGTGCGCATGCTGCTCGATGCCGGCGCGGACGCCGGTAGGACGGCCGCGGACGGCACGTCCGCGCTGCTTGCTGCACTGTACAACTGGGTACCGCCGGAAGGCGCCTTCAAGCCGGGCCAAGGTGCGCCGGCGCGGGCGGGCAGTTCGCAGCACTTCTCGCCGAACGTCGAGCTTGCGCAGCTGCTTCTGGACCGCGGCGCTTCGCCGACAGCCGCTGACGCCGCAGGATACACGCCGCTTCACGCTGCGGCACTGGCAATGGCGTGGGTCGCCCGCCCCCGGGACAAACGCTCGGACGGCGTGTACCGGACGTTGCCGGCCCTGCTGACGCTCGGGAGCCCCCCGGATCCGGCCCCCTTCACGCCCGACGAGGCGCTGGAGGTCGTGGGCAATCTGCTGCGGGCCGGCGCAGACCCGAACCAGCAGACCAAGTACCCCACACCGGGACCGGACGGAGACGTGAGAATCAACCCGTCGCCGCCTGGTTCGTCGGCCCTGCACATCGCCGCCGATTCAGGAAACCTAGAACTGGTCCGGCTGCTGTGCGACGCGGGGGCGGACGCTAACCTTGTGCGCAAGGACGGGCACACACCATTCTCGGTAGCCGTGGTTGCAAGCAACATTGCGATCATCGATGAGCTGATCGCTAGGGGAGCGGACCTGCAGGCGCGGTACGATCCGGATGACCGCTATCCTGATCCGATCCGGGCGATCAGCCTTCCCCGCCAAGGCCAGACCGCCGTGCACCTCGCTGCGGGCAACCGTTCAACGGACGTGATCAGGCACCTTTTCTCAAAGGGAGCTCCGATTGACTGGAAGAACGAGCAGGGCGAGACACCGCTTGACCTTGCGGACCATCAGGAGCGGCTCCAAGAGTCGCTGCAGCGGCAGAATACCGACGGCGATCCCGAGAAGCTTGCGAAGGTGGTCCGCCCGACGGAGACCACGAGCGCCATCAAGAGCCTCTTGGCATCCGTCGCCAAAGGCGAACGGGCAGACAGCCGCTGAGAATCGCCGGCGGGCTGGTGACCCGCAGGACTCCTGATCCAGATCGCAACCGACGCGGGGCGCATCCGCAGGCCGTGTGCGGATTTCCCCTAGGCCACGGTTCAGATTGTTGTGATGCTCGAACCGCTCGCAGACGACATAGGGGCCGTCCGGTGCGGGAATAATCGCAGATTCCACAATCGGAGGCGCTCCAGGGTATTCAGAGTCGCGCTGACAAGCGCATCTCATGCGCTTCCGGCGGGGGTTCGCTCAGGCCGGGCTCAGCCGTCGTGCCGCAGTCTGAACTCGGCCTCCGAGATGTTCCTTGTTCGCACGCCTTAGGATCCCGCACCAGCGTTCGACTCCTGCTCAACTGGTGTGGCGTAGCGGGATCGTCGGGCGTCAGGGGGGCGATTCTTCTCACATTGGCTGGCCGCCAGAATGACTGACAGTCCGCTACCATCGTCCGCATTCTCGTGGGCCGTTCCCGCATCGCGCCGGACGGCGAGAGTCCTCGATTGCGCCAACGCACGTGGGTGCTCTCCCGCCATCGCCCCGCTGATATACTCGCCGCGATGTTGCGCTGCTGCCTCAGAATCCTTGCCGCGATGTTGTTCTCCGCATCCTGCCTGCCGGCCCAAGCAATATTCGACGATCCATCGCTTGTAACGCTCCGAATCGATCTCGGAGTCGGCGACAAGGCACCGGCGAGCGCGTCCCAGCCGCCGGGAACCAGGTGGTTCCCGCCGGCGGAGACTTCCACCACAGGCCTCTGGCACGGTCGGGTTTCAGCAGTGGGGGGCAGGGTCGAGTCGCTGACAAGCCTGCGCCCCCGTCCCTCCGACGCGATCAGACCCGACTCGTGGGAACTGGAGTCATGGCAGGGGCCCAGCTTCGGGCATCCACCCGAGAAGCCCCAGCCCGTCACGGGCACGCCCGTGAATGTCTTCAATCCCGGCTTGTTGCTCCGACTTCGGACGGGAGGTGGGACACGCTTGGACTTTGAGACCGAGCAGGGCAACTTCAGCCTCCCCATGGCCCGATTGGGGCCAGGGGGCACGCTGCGGTTGTTGGACGGCCGTGTCGCCATTGGGACTGCGGTCACTTCCGAGCGGATCACGGACGAGCGGTACGAGGACGACTTCGCTGCGGTGGCAACAGGACCGAACGGCCAAGTCTGGGTCGCTTGGGTCGGCTACCGCGACTCCGCTAACGACGTTCTCCTACGCCACTACGACGGTGATCGCTGGGAGGCTGCGCAGGTCGTTACGGAGAGGCCGGGTGACGTGTTCTTGGCGAAGATCGCCCGCGACGGCCTGGGCAAGGTCTGGGTCGTCTGGTCCGACCAGATCAGCGGCAACCGCGACCTGTATGCCCGCAGCATTGACCCCGCAAGCGGCGACTGGTCTCCTGTCGAGCGCCTGACGGCAGATCCGCAGCCAGACCTCTATCACAGCGTTTCGACCGACGCGCTTGGCCGTGTCTGGGTCGTATGGCAGGGATTCCGGGACGGCCGTTCGCACATTCTCGCCCGTTCTCGCGGTGGAGACTCATGGTCGGACCCGGAAGTCGTGTCCACCTCAAGCGCGAATGACTGGGAGCCCGCGATCGCCGCCGACAGCACGGGCGCGGTCCATGTCGCTTGGGACACCTACGACAAGGGCAATTACGACATCCTGACCCGCCGATTTGCCGGAGAGTCCTGGGGGCCGGTCGTTCCACTTGCGGACACGCCGAAGTTCGAGGCCCACGTCAGCCTGGCAGTCGACGGGGAGGACCGCCTGTGGGCGACATGGTCGGAGAGCGGCACCCAATGGGGCAAGGACGATGGTTTCGGGCTCGAGTCGGAGGGCACGCGCCTGTACGCGTGGCGGTCAATCGGGGTCGCCGTCCGCGACGGTGGCCGGTGGCTAGAGCCCGAGATTCCACTGCACGATGCGCTTCCGCCCGGATTAGCTCAGGACCGCAACGACTCGCCCGTGATCCAGATCGACGGTGATGGCGGAGCGTGGATATTCTTCCGCCACCGCACGCCTCGGGTCCTGGACACCATTTCCGACCATTGGAGCTACTACGCGACTTGGGAGATGTGGGGCGTTCCCTTCTCCGAGGGTGGATGGGGCAGGCCGGTGTACTTCCCGAACAGCGCGGGCCGGCTCGATGTGCGGAGCGGCTTCGCAGTCGCCAGCGACGGCGGCATCGTCGCGGCGTGGCCCACAGACGGGCGTGACTACGACCATATGATTGCCGAGCAGGCGGATGTCTACGTCGGCAAGCTGCCGGCGGTTGAGGGCGGGGGCCGGTCTGGCCTCCGGCCCCGACGGCAGCCGGAAATCTCCGTGTACCCGATCCACCCAAACGAAGAGCGGGATCTCGAGACGATCAGGAACTACCGCATCCGCTCCGGCGGCAGGACGTATGCCATCTTCCGCGGGGACACTCATCGCCACACGGAGTTCTCGATGGACGGCATCAACGACGGATCTCTGCTGCAGGCCTACCGTTACGCGCTTGACGCGGCCGGACTCGACTTCTACGCAAACTCGGAGCACAACTTTCTCGGAGGCCCTGACGACGAGTACCACGACTTCCTCCTCCAGCAAATGGCGGACAACTTCCACCTGCCGGGGGATTTCGTCCCGCTGTTCGCATACGAGCGCTCCGTGACTTTTCCCAACGGCCACCGCAACATCCTGTTTGCCAATCGGGGCGTGAGACCGTTCCGCGTGTCCCGCCAAGAGTTCGGAGGGGGGTTCCCGTTCTCGAGCGATTCCGTGACGGATCGATACGCAAATCCGGAGCCTGTCGGCACTAAGGATCTCTACGCCTACCTGAAGGCGAACGACGGCATCAGCATTCCCCACACATCATCCTCAGTGAGGATGGGGACCGACTGGCGCGACAATGATCCCGAGGTCGAGCCGCTGGTAGAGATCTATCAGGGGGACCGATACTCGGCGGAGTACGAGGGGGCTCCACGGGGTGCGATCAGCGGCAATCCCAGCTCCGCGCCCGGTGGCTTCCAATCGGAGGGCGTGGTGTGGAACGCTTGGGCCAAGGGCTACAAGCTGGGTGTCCAGGCGGCGTCGGATCACGTCTCGACACACATATCCTTCGCGTGCACGATCTCCGAGGACGGCAGCCGTGCGGGCCTGCTCGAGGCAATGCGGAAACGCCACTCCTACGCGGCCACGGACAACATCGTCCTCGATTACAGGATGCGGTCAGGTGGCAGCGAGTTCCTTCAAGGTGACATTGCGACCGTCAGCGGAACATTCCGACTCTGGATCCACGTGATTGGTACGGAGCCGATCCGTCAGGTCGACATCATCAGGAATCAAGAATTCGTTCTCAACCGCCAGAATCTCGGCCGGGAGGTCGCGCTCGAGTTTTCCGACAGCGATGTAGGCGAAGGTGAGAACTACTATTACGTGCGCATCGAGCAAGCAGACGGACAGCTGGCCTGGTCCTCGCCAATCTGGATCACGAGCGTATCCGGCAATTAGCCGGTTCCCACGCACAGCAGTGTGGTCTTCGTCAACCAGTCGTGTTTGTTAGCCGGACAGCTGTGGGTGCACGGTAGATGCTGGTCTCGCGTCCTACGGGATCGTGGACGTGCAAGCGCACCCGCTTTGTCGCCGCATCTCGGCTTGGCACGGCTCCGACGAGCTGAGAATGACGCGACGCCCGTTCCAGTCGCCGACTCAGCACTGTCGGCATAGATGGAGCGCTGAATAGTCCAAGTCCAGCAGCCTCGGTTGACAGCATGCCCTGAGGAGGGCGTGGCGGTGAGGGTGGGATTCGAACCCACGGAGCCCGCGAGGGCTCAACGGTTTTCGAGACCGCCCGATTCAACCACTCTCGCACCTCACCGCGGATCTCCCTGAGAATAGCACCCGACACCTCTCCCGGGCCTTGGCTACCCTGGCATTCTCCGGCCCTCGAACGCTCTGGCGATTGGCCGCTGGAATCAAGTTGGCGTCCCGATTGGTGGCGGCGTCCGACGTGAGTCGAGACACTGTCGCGATGCACTTGGGTGCTCGTGAACCGACTTGCGTTCGTTCGCTGTCTTCTTCTACTGGTCGCGCCCTCTCGGCGCAATGAGTGTTGGGTCTCTCGTCTTGACGCGCGCCCCGTCACGGTCGTCCGATCGGCCATGTGTGCCCCCGCGCTGCGGAGGTGATTGAGCTCCCCTCGGTGTCCCGTGCACAGACTCCGCAACGGAATCGAAGAGCCGAGAGATGGTCGACACTCCAGCTACAGGGCGCTTGAGAGCCGTTCCCCTACCAGAACTCTCTCGCGTGGCGGTGGACGCGCTGGCCATGCGACCGCAT